>NZ_JBFRDK010000152.1:0-15466 GCF_052113545.1 Paenibacillus sp. TAF43_2 | reverse complement strand
ATCCTGAGCAAGCGCTGCTGAGTGATGCACCTTTGCTTCATCCAAAAGGAAATGCGATGCACCGGGCATCCTTTTATAGAGGGAATGCAGCGGCTGGATTCGAGCAATGTGCTTATATCGTAGAGGAAACCTATTACACGCCGCGCCAAATGCACACGTATATGGAAACGGAAGGCGGCATGTTCGTGCCGGAGGCGAATCATCGATTAACGGTGTATTCACCAACGCAGCATGGCTTTATGGATCGTATGCAATTATCACGTATTTTAGCTATACCACAAGAGGATATTCGAATCGTATCCAGCCCCATTGGAGGCTCATTTGGCGGCAAGGACGAGTTGAATGTACAGCCTTACGGGGCATTACTCGCCACCTACACAGGAAAACCTGTCAAGATGCATAATTCCAGGCAGGAATCGGTTCGTGCAGGCTTAAAGCGGCATCCGATGAAAATTACGATGAAAACAGGTGCTGACGCAGCGGGGAAATTAATCGCCCACCAAGTCAGGCTCATTTCTGATACTGGTCCCTATTCAACACTTGGAGCGGAGGTGCTCAATTTTGCAGTAGAGCATGTTGTTGGCCCTTATAAATACGAGCATTTGGACGTTGAGGGCGTATCCGTATTTACGAACAATGGCATGTCTGGTGAATTCCGAGGTTTTGGCGGCAATCAAGCTATCTTCGCGCTTGAGGGACAATTGGATCGACTATCTGAGCAGCTTGGCATTGAGCCTTGGGCTTTTCGTAAATTAAATATGCGCCAAATGGATGATCTAGGACCATTTGATCAACCGATCGCGACGTCTGAAGGTGCTGAGCGAGTATGGAGCGCTATAGTAAAAAGCGATTTAATGCAGGAGAAGTTACAAAACAAGTCACTAAGCAAAAATGGTGCAGAACCTTGGGTGAAAACGGGAATCGGAGCAGCTTTTACGATGCATGGCGCAGGACTTGGGGTTGGTATTCCTGACCCTGCAGGCGGTCGCTTAGAGCTTGCGAAAGACGGGAAGATTGAAGCCGTATTCGGTTATGAGGAGTTTGGGCAAGGTCTCATTGCATCGCTGGAGCAGATGCTCATCGAGCAGTTCAAGTTAGGAGCAGATGATTTGAGGATCATTATCGGCGATACCGATGTCGTGCCAAACAGCGGTTCAACTACGGCTTCACGTGCAACAGCAATGATGTGGAAATCACTTCAAAAGTTAAAGCAGCCATTTACAGAGCAGTTGCTAAAACGAGCTGAAGCAGCGTTAAGACAGCCTGCTCAGGAGCTGCAATTGGGTGAAGGCGGCATAAGAGAGACGTCGAGCAACGCACTGCTGCTTACCTACCAAGAGCTTGCCGAAAC
Organism: Paenibacillus sp. TAF43_2; assembly: GCF_052113545.1. Classification (NCBI taxonomy): domain Bacteria; kingdom Bacillati; phylum Bacillota; class Bacilli; order Caryophanales; family Paenibacillaceae; genus Paenibacillus; species Paenibacillus sp. TAF43_2. The sequence goes on along the minus strand of NZ_JBFRDK010000152.1, from coordinate 14,115 downwards.
TTGCGATTCCCCAATTCGCTGTGAAACTTCGTTTTCATTTCCAACCTCACCTACAGAACGTGTAGGCGCACATTTTATGTATACCTATTCGGCCGTAGTTGTAAAGGTTGAGATTAATACCCTGACAGGGCGAGTCAAGGTGCTGCGGCAGTATCATGCGGTAGCARCAGGACCTGTCATAAATCCGCAAGGCTTCCTCGGTCAAATCGAAGGAGGCAGCAGTATGGCTCTTGGTTTTACACTTATGGAAGATGCGATTATGGAAAAAGGACAATATATTACGCGAAATTTGGATACGTATCTTGTTCCGACGATCATCGACCAAAAAGGGTTAGTAGAAGTGGAAGCCATTGAGCATTTGCCTGAGGGGGATGATTATGGGCCACGCGGTATTGGCGAGGTCGGTTCGGTTACTCTAGCACCAGCTATCGCAGCTGCTATAAGGCAAGCTTGCGGGAAATGGGTGACTAAACTGCCGGTAGATCCTGCTTTTTTGCAAGAAAAGCCATTTTTTCTTATGAAGGGGTGAACAGAGATGACCGATCATACTGCAAAAGTCAAATCACCGTTTGCACTCCAATGCTTCATTAATGAAAAGGAGTTTAGGATTGAAACGGCAGCTTCCACCAGATTGCTGAACATTTTGCGAGATGATTTGGAGCTTACTGGGACGAAGCGTTCATGTGATATCGGCAGATGCGGCGCATGTATGGTTCTGATTGATGGTCAGGCTGTCAATTCTTGTTTAACGATGGCTTATCAATGCACTGGCAAGCAGATTACGACGATAGAAGGTGTTTCTGCAGAGGGGATCGATCCGATCGGGCAAGCCTTTCTAGAGGAAGGCGGCTTTCAATGCGGCTATTGCACACCGGGAATGATTGTATCCGTTAAGGCGCTGCTCGACTCCCAGCCAGAGCCGTCAGATGATGAAATTGCAGAAGCTTTGTCTGGTAATTTGTGTCGCTGCACTGGATATGGCGGAATATGGAGAGCTGTGAAACGAGCCATAGAAAGGAGGCGTCAAGCGATATGAGGGATAGGCATAATCATATCTATTATTTGTTAGAAAGTATTGAAGTATCTAAGAAAGCGAGAGCATCCGGCAATACACCGTTTGGAGCTATTCTAGTCAATATGGAAGGCGAGATTGTCCTAGAGCAAGGCAATGTGGAAATCACACAATCCAACTGTACAGGTCACGCTGAACGAACGTTGATGGAGGCAGCTTCCAAACAATTTCATAAAGATGAGCTTTGGCATTATACGCTTTATACGACGGTAGAACCTTGTGCGATGTGTGCAGGTTCGATCTATTGGGGGAATGTTGGAACTGTCGTATTTGGCATTTCTGAGAAACGTTTGGCTGAGCTGACCGGGGATGATGAACAAAACTTAACGCTGGATTTACCTTGCCGTGTCGTATTCGCACAGGGACGCAAGCCTATTCAGGTCTTTGGTCCTTTCCCGGAGGTAGAGGATGCAGTGATTACGATTCACGAGGGGTACTGGAAATGAAAATAAATATGGATGAAATCAATGAATGCTCCCGCGAGCAATTCATAACATGGCTTGGAACGATATTTGAGCATTCGCCTTGGGTGGCCGCTTCGGCAAGTGCAGCGCGTCCGTTTGCTTCGGTCGAAGCGCTTCATGACGCGATGATGAACGTTGTGCGGGAATCAAGGGTAGAGACGATTATTGATTTGTTCCGCGCCCATCCCGATCTTGGAACAAGGCTTGCGGTTGCCGAGTATTCCGCGATGGAGCAGCAAGGTGCTGGTTTGGATCAATTGACGGCAGATGAATACGAGCTCTTCCTCGGATTAAATCAAACGTATGTAAAATCTTTTGGGTTTCCCTTTATTTTCGCAGTAAGAGGAAAACAGAAAGAGGATATACTCGCAGCGATGGAAGCTAGATTATGGCATTCTGCTGCTGAAGAAATAGAGCAAGCATTGCGAGAAATTGAGAAAATATCCGGATTTCGATTAAGAGATCTCATCATGGAGTAGAGAAAGGAACGATCATTATGCTAAAATTACGCAGCGGACGAACATTATATTATGGCAAAGGCGATGTGCTGAGCTACCGGACATACGCAATACCGCTTTCTGTTAAATCGATACCTCAATCAACTTATACGGGTGATCCTAATATTATTTTTGCTCATAACATAACCTTCTCCGTGAGCAGCGAGGTGCTGCTTACCTCCTTTACGGAGGGTGACAATGCTCAGGTCGTAGCTACTGACTCGATGAAAAATTTTATATTACGGCAAACTGCTCATTATGAAGGAAGTACAACTGAGGGACTGCTAGCTTTCATAAGCGAGCGATTTATGGAGCGTTATTCGCATATCGATGCTATTGAGATTCGAGCGGATCGGCTGCCTTTTAACTCCGTCACGATTGCCGAAGGCAGCAGCTGGAACGATAGCCAGCTTGTGTTTCGAAGATCGCACAACGAGCATGCGAGCGCTTCGCAAAAATGGATTCGTACAGCCAATAGCTTGCAACTCGCTGAGCAAGAGAGTGCTTTGTCCCACATTCAGCTCATTAAGGTGAGGGGCAGCTCGTTTTATGGATTCGTTCGCGATGAATATACAACTTTGCCTGAAAGCTATGATCGTCCTTTATTTATTTTCCTTCATATCTTTTGGACTTATGAGCATGCAGAGGATGCATTGGACAGTCGGCACGGCAATTATGTTCCATCCGAGCAGATTCATGATTTAGCCCACACGTTGTTCCATGTTGCAAACTCACCTTCCATTCAGTATTTAATCTATCAAATTGGAAAAAGCATTCTTACAACCTTCCCGCAGCTGTCTGAGGTTCGATTCGAGTCGAACAATCGGACATGGGAAACGGTAATGGAGCCTGAGCATTCCGCAGCAGCAGGCGTGTTTACTGAACCACGTCCGCCTTATGGTTTCCAAGGATTCACTCTTACAAGAGCTGACCTGATTGAGGGGGAGTGATCCGGAGTGAACGGAAAAGTTACGACGCATGTTCTTGATCTTGCTGGAGGCAAACCGGTTGTTGGCATAACCATAGAGCTATGGTATTTGGGTGAGGAGAGTGCGGAAGCCGCAAAGCAGCCTAGGCTCATTGGTTCTTATCAGACCAATGAAGATGGACGCGTTGATGAGCCATTGCTTCTGGGTGAAAATATTCAGTGCGGAACCTATGAGATCGTTTTTGCAGCAGGAGAATTTTTTCGGCGATCGGAACATTTGTCAGCGATAGAAGAGAGCATATTTGATGAAATTCCGATTAGGTTCCGCATTCGCGATAAAAACTCGCATTATCACGTTCCATTATTAGTTGCTCCTGGCGGCTACAGCACCTATCGTGGAAGCTAGCCCATTCTGCGTTCATGTATACAAACTATCAGGATAGTGTATGAATATACCGAAAGGGGATTTGACGATGGCGTTAATGAATGAAAAAACTGCAGCTATGACAACGTTATTGTCGCAGCTGCCTAAGGTTGATTTGCATGTGCATTTGGATGGGAGTGTAAAGCCGGAGACCATTAGAGAGCTTGCTATCGAGCAAGGAAATCCTTTACAAATAGACTCGGAAAAGGAGCTTCTGTCTCATATGCAGGTTGGAGAAACTTGCGAGAGCTTAAAGGAGTATTTAGACAAGTTTGGTTTTGTCTTGCCATACTTGCAAACGGGATCAGCGTTAGAGAGAGTTGCTTATGAGCTTGTTGAGCAGGCTGCAATCGATAAGGTAAGCTATATTGAGGTTCGCTTTGCTCCTCAGCTGCATCGCACACAAGGCTTAAGCATTCAGGATGTCATCCAGCATGTGATAATTGGCTTAAAGCGCGGTGAGCAAGCATTTGGCACGGTAGCTAGAGCCATCATTATTTGTATGAGGCATCATTCCTCTGCGCTTAATAAGGACGTTGTTGAAGAAGCAGCGCGATTTTATCATAAAGGAGTCGTTGCCGTCGATTTGGCTGGTGACGAGGCAGGATTTCCCGCTAAGCTGTTCCTTCAGCTCTTTGAAGAAGCACAGCAGCTAGGGCTGCCGATTACGATCCACGCGGGAGAAGCGGCAGGTGCGGAAAACGTCCGAGTCGCTGTCACGGGCTTAGGTGCTGTACGTATCGGCCACGGCATTCGGATGCAGGAAGACCCGGAGGTCGTTGCTCTCGTGAGGGAACGACAAATACCTTTGGAGATGTGCCCGCTCAGCAACATCCAGACAAAAGCTGTTCCAAACTGGGACGCGTATCCGATCCGCCGTTATTTGGAGGATGGGATCATTGTTACAGTAAATACAGACAACCGAACGGTTTCGAATACGACGATTCAGAAGGAATATGAGCAGCTGGCTGAGCATTGCGGCTTAACGATGAATGATATCGCCAAAATCGTGCTAAACGGCGCAAAGGCTGCTTTCTTAGAGGAAGCAGAGAAACAATTATTGATTGCTAAKCTGGAAAATGAATGGGCAGAAAAAGGATTTAAGGTTTAACAAAATATAAGGTAAAAGGCTTCACGTCGGATATTGACGTGGAGCCTTTGTTTTTGCTCCTAAATCCTTGAATTTATTGAAAATGTTTCATCTGAGCATTGACAGATAGACATTACTCCCAATCGCAACCATTTTCTGCTATATCCTGTGCACCTTAGGCTTTGTAATCCCTTACATCATGAACTAAGATGGAAAAAGTTATTAATTGTGTTTCGGGAGGGATTCACATTAGTCCAGTTAAACGATATTTACTATGGGCAAAACCTTATTGGTGGTCGATAGGACTTATCATTTTGTTAGGTATGGTTCAATTCGTTGCACCTCTATCAACACCCATCTACACGCAAATTTTGCTCGACGATGTACTTGCAGGCAAAGGGGACTGGGGGCTTTATCAAATTGTAGGCATCATGGCTATTATTTTATTTTTTGGTGTTATTGTCAGCTTTTTAAGAAATTATTTCTCAGCGATGCTTGGCAATCGGATGATGAAGGATCTTCGCGAGCAGCTGTATCATCATCTGCAAAAGATGCCTGTCAGCTTCTATGATCAAAGGCAAGTGGGAGGAATATCCTCTAGAGTCATTCATGACATCGGAGGGGCTCAAAACTTGATTGGCGGGGGCATCATTAACCTTGTTCTCGATTTGTTTATGGTGCTTTTTGCGGGGTTTCTGTTATTTCGGATGAATGTGTACTTAGCATCGCTTTCACTTATTATTTTGCCTTTTTATTACTTGTCATTTACGAACATGAATGTGCATATTCGGCTTGCATGGCGTTCCGTTCATCGGCAGATGGAGCGGATCTCAGGCACTCTCGTCGAGCGTATGGCGGGAATACGGATCGTGCAAGCATTCAACGGCGAAAGACAGGAGAGGGCCCGGTTTGGCAAGCAGACAAAGCAGCATTATAACCATACGGTGTACGCTCATTTATTCTCAAATGTGCTTGGCAGGCTTAGCGAATCGTTTGCCCATATCGGCGGCATTATCATTTGGCTCGGCGGAGGCAGCTTAGTGCTTGCCGGTAAAATGACAGCAGGTGAAATCATCGCTTTTCAATTGCTGCTGGGCAATCTTTATGGACCGATACAGCGATTCGCAGATGTTAATGTCACCATTCAAAATTCGATTACAAATATCGAACGAGTGTTTGAAATGCTGGATGAGAAACCTTCGATTAAGGAGTCAGAGGATGCGCTTCCTATGCCAACGTGTGAGGGGCATGTCGTTTTCGTTAATGTTACCTATAACTATAAGACACGAAATGTAATACCTGCACAAACCGTTAACGGTACTGAAGACACGGATATCATCGAACGTGAGAAGGCGACGAAACGGTTTTATTGGAAACCAACGAATGTACATCCATTCCCGCCGGAAGTTACAATTGAAGAAAGACAGGGCATAAAGGACATTACGTTTGAAGCGCGCTCCGGCGAAGTGATTGCGCTTGTGGGGCCAAGCGGCGCAGGCAAATCGACGTTAATCAACCTTATTCCGCGATTTTATGAGCCTGTAGAGGGTACGGTGTTTATTGACGGCGTCGATGTGCGTGAATACAATCTGGATGATTTGCGAAAGCATATTGCATTGGTTTTACAGGAAAACATTCTTTTCTCGGGCACGATCAGGGATAATCTGGTTTATGGTCGACCCGATGCTACGGATGACGAGGTTGTCGCAGCTGCCAAAGCAGCAAATGCCCATGATTTCATTATCGCGTTTAAGGACGGTTATGAAGCTGTCATTGGCGAACGAGGCATGCGATTGTCGGGCGGACAAAAGCAAAGGCTGGCCATTGCGAGAGCGATTTTGAAGGATCCAAAAATATTAATTTTGGACGAAGCGACATCTGCTCTTGATTCCGAATCGGAAGCTATGGTGACAGAAGCGCTTGAACGCCTCATGGTTGGAAGGACAACATTTGTCATTGCGCATCGTTTAGCTACTGTTGTTCGCGCCAATCAGATATTGGTTATCGATGATGGAGAAATTGTACAAAGAGGAAGCCATCGCACGCTGCTTCGGGAAGGCGGGCTTTATCGCAAATTGTATGAACAGCAATTGAAGGCAATGAAGCCTGAAGAGATGACAGGACTGGCGCAATAAAGAACATAAGAAGAGGCTGCCTTTCAAGGTCTAGATCTACATTGACCTTGAGGGACAGCCTTTTTTGTTACGAGGCATTTATTGTACTCATTCGAGGTTTGAAAGCAATTGGCTCAGAGCAGCCTAAATTATTTCAAAAGCCATAGCGAAGGAACATTGGAAGGTTCCCAGCCTACAAGCGAGGTATGAGATTGACGACACTCGTATGTGGAGCCATTGTACGAAACAAGTGTACCTGTTGTGTATGCTGTATTGGCTGCCCAAGGTGCAGCCGAGGAAGCGGCAGCAGTCGTTCCAGTAACCGTGCTTGCAGCGGAAACATTGCCGGCAGCATCGATCGCTTGAACATTAAATGTATAAGCTGTGCTTGCGCTAAGTCCTGTAACCGTGTAAAAAGTTGCAGTGCCGGCTACTGTTGTAACTAACGTTGTTCCGTTATAAATGCGGTAACCTGATACCCCTACATTATCAGTCGATGGATTCCACATAAGCATTATGCTGCTGGATGTTGGCGCACCCATTACATGAAGGGCGCCTGGTGCAGTTGGCGCTTGTGTATCATTGCCGACTGGAGCGTTTGTTGTAACTGACAGCGAGTTGCTTGCACTCGATTCATTGCCAGCATTGTCGATTGCTTTGACGCTGAATGTGTAAGCTGTATTCGCAGCTAATCCCGTTACATTGTAAGCAAGAGTTGTTCCAGAAACGGAACCAGTTAAAGTGCTGCCGTTATATATCCGGTATCCGGTAACGCTTACATTGTCCGTCGAAGCATTCCATGCCAAGGACACGCTGTTCGTAGTTTTCGCTGTAGTCGTCAAAGCGGAGGGTGCTGTAGGTGCTTGCGTATCAACAGGGTTGCTGCCGCTGAAGTTTGCATCAATGACATTGTAGAAAGCGTTCGGTGTGTCAGCGACTTCCCAAACCGCCAAAATGATATGATATCCGCTGCGTTCAGGTACGTTGCAGCTGTTCGAATAGGAGAATGGAGGCTGCGTGCCGCCATAATTTACAGAACAGAATGGCGTTAAATCAAAGGAGTCCCGAGTTAGCGCAGCATTTGGATTCCAATTTGGTTTCGTTATATAGTATTTCCAGCTAGCTGTTGCATGATTAGCAGTCAGCTTCCAAGTAAATGTATTTGGACCGGAAGACATATTCACTTTCGACCAGCGAGTAGCGGATTGCTCATCAAGTTTAGGGAAAGCGCCATTAGCGCTAGCTATTTTACCGTCAGCAGGACCTGCTGCGGGGAAACCCTTAGGTGCTTCAAGGCTTTGAGGCTCATAAACGATTGGACCACAATCGGTATTTTGACCAGATTTACAAAGTGCGGCACGGCTGGCAGGCCCTTCAACATAACCATGTGCAAAAAGCTGTTGTGAGAACAGCGTCAATCCTAGAGCAGTAATAAGCAGAATGCCAATGTAAGTACGAAGATGTTTTACCTTAAAATGTGATGAACGAATAGTTGACAATGCAGTAGCCTCCTTCAAATTTGGGGAAGATGGAATTGCCGTCACGTCTAAGAGCTGGAATGACCAACGCTTATTCGTTTCGTGTTGCATTTGAGCAAACGTGCGGGAACAAACCTCCTGTTCATAGAGATTGTATATATAAACTCTGAAGAGTTCATATCCAGTTTAGTTTGTGTATTCTGCGCTGTTCAAAAGGGCAATTGGCTCTAGATTGATGAATGGCTAAATCATTTTAGGAGGTCATTACGGGTGTTTAGGGGGGACAAATGTATAATTTCTTTGTCGCTGAACTCAGTGTACTACATTTTCGCGACAATTATGAGTGTATTTTGGAGCATTTAATCAAACTTTTGATTGAATATCACAAATAAAGGATTAAAACGATTATAAAATGACGCTTATGCCGCATGGATAAAGGCTTTTTCGTTGAATGGTGTAAGGTATTATTATCATTTTTACATTGATTTTGGAAGAAATTCTAGGACTTTGGATAGGAGAAAAATCTCTTTTTACTGAAAAACCCAGCAAAGACAGCCAAATTGCAAAAAAAGTGATTTAACTATGAATACGATTGAAACAGCTTACATATAGAAAAGCATAAAAAAGGCGAACTTTCATTCCTAATAGAATGGAAATTCGCCTTTATCACTTTAGATATATTTTAAAATATCAGTAGATTATTTCATTGCAGCAGCTGCGCTGTAAACTACAGGGAAGTGCTCGCCTGATAAAATATCTCCCTCATTAACCGTTACATAAGGCACCATGGGATGATTGCTTGTTGGCGAATAAATGGTGTGGCCAGGCATGTAATGAACAGCGATTGCTCTACGTTTAAGCTCGGAACGGTTGTGCGGGCTGCCATGCCAAGTGAGGCTGTGATGGTAGCCGACCTGCCCTTTCTTAATCTCGAACGGTACAGCTTCAACGACTGCGCCTTCAGGCAGTAATTCGGGTTTGCGGTGAAAAGGCATAAAGTCAGGCGTACTTGCGAGATATTTCTGATGATCGCCCCATCTATGACTGCCGGGTACCATCCACATGCAGCCGTTTTCGATGACTGCATCGTCAAGGGCAACCCATGCACTGACGAGGTCAGCTGGCTGAATAACCGGCCACAACGGATGATCCTGATGCCATGGCGTCGGTCCTCCCGTTACTGGTGGTTTATACTGGATCTGATCATGCCAGACACGAAGGGTATCGGTTTTGCATAATTGTGCGATCTCTTCGCAAATAACAGAATGTCCGGCATGCTGCAAATAAGCATCGCTAGCCATCCATATATTTACGATTTGGACTACCTTTTCACTGACGCTCATCTTCATGCCCTTGTATAAGGAGTCAGCCTCTTCCTCACGCATATTGTGGTTAAGAATGGGTTTCTTGACCGCTTTTCCTTCCATAACCAAATCTAGTTCCTCGCGTAAACGTTCAACCTCAGCATCGTTTAAGACCACATCGCCTTTCAAAAAACCATTTTTCTCGAATTCAGCTAACTGTGCAGCATTCAACATACTCTTGCACCTCTCCTCAAGCTTGATTATGATTGTTGATAACCTAATCATAATGAAAGCGTGAAGCATTGTATTTTCCTAAATCAATGAATCATTTGTGTTTTTCTTATAATGTGGAGAAAAGGAGCGCATATGTCTACTATCGAGCTTGAGAAAATAGCGCCAACAGTCAACTTCGCCGTTAGACAAACGGCGGAAGCAGGGGAGAATTGGGGAGTTCGAGTCATTCCCGACTGCCAAATCATGAACGTCATTACGGGCTGTGCCGAGCTATATATCAATAATCAGACCTATACGATCGGACCTGGAGAATGCGTGTACTACGGTCCTGATTGTCAGTCCTATTTGAAAGCAACGGAGAAAACGGACTTTTACAGCATTCATTTCAGTTGGCAGCATGATTCTCCAGAGCCTGTGCATCCTGGACTTGGCATTCGGTTTTTCAATTCATGGCCGCCACAGGGTGTTTCTAACAATCCGGTACTTGTGTGCGGGACGGCAAGCCAGCTTCTTATGCCCACATTGTTTGAAGTGCCTGGGCTGGAAGCGATATGGACGCGTATGGTTAAGGAGTATAAAGGGGAGCAGCCGGGGTATACCATGGCACTGCGTGCCTTAATGATCCAAGCAATCACGGTTATGTATCGCCATATGCTGGAAGGCAGTTTGTCGGCTAATGCCAATCATAAAATAGAACCTGCTATTCAAGCGATGCAGCTGCAGCCCGATTACAACTGGTCGGTAGCGGAGCTTGCTGCATTATGCGGTTATCATCCTATCCATTTCTCTAAATTGTTCAAGGAAGAAGCGGGTCTTACACCGAAGCATTTTATGATTAGAGAACGGATTAAGAGGGCGAAGCAGGCTCTTCTTCTAGGGGAGAAGATGGAGTCGCTTTCGATAAGGCTCGGATTCAAAAGCATTCATTATTTCAGCCATCAATTTAAGGAAGTAACGGGGCTTACGCCGTCGCAATTTCGCATGCTTGGACAAACGAAGAAAACAATTAATGATAAGAAGCAAGAATGAGGTATCGAAATCATCGTATAGTTGCTATACTAGTTGGACATTTGTTTATAGGTATAATTTGAAGGTGGAGATAGAATGGTAGACACGAATAGTCGTGCACAAGAGTTATTCACTGCCTACTACGGCAATTATTTTCAGATGCATCGCGCGGGAGAGCTAGAGGAGTACAAGTCCTACGAGATTGCAAAAGAAACGGAAACGACATGGTACGATGTTATGATTGCCAAAAACGCCAGTGAGCTGTCCATTAGAAACTGGGACGCTGTTCTTGAGCTGCTGTCGATCGCCAAAAACAATCCAGATCCAATAATAGTAGAGCATGTTATGGCTTTCGCTAATCGTCACGTCAAGTCCTCCGATAGTATCGTAAAGCTGATGTATGCTGAAAGTATGATCGAAATAATTAAACTACTTAGAAGTAAAGCGAGTACCGAGCTGCTTCATCAAGCGTATAAATCAGCCGCTCAGCTTCTGGATGACGTTATGTCGAGTGCGTTGATCATCGATCCGGGTCATGATTTAAAATCGTTAAACCTAAAGGACAAAAAGTCCTTGAATCATAGAGCAGCAATAAATATTGAGATAATAAAAGAAATGCTTGCTGAGGATCAACAAGCTTAATTTTGGAGGTAGATATGAAAACGAATAACAGGCTCGCTGCCATCGGAATGATCCTATTGCTCTTGTTTGCATTAGCGATATGGAATTCTTACTCGAATGTAACAGGAGCACAGGTGAAAGTGATTGAGGTTCATGAAACAGCCATCAAAATTCAGGACTTGAGCGGACAGCAAGACATGATTCAAATTCCTAAAGGCATCTATAAACTAATTGAAGTGGATCATGATTATTATATTAAATATGAACACCGAAAATGGGAAAGACCTACGCTCGTTTCCATTGAGCCATAATAAATCTAAAGGGATTGCTCGGCGCGAGTCAGCAAATCCTTTTTTTTATTTACCCATTAATTATGCGATACCTGCGTAAAATTTTGTTGCTTCCACCTCATCGTTATGTCAGGATTTAAGTAGACCTATCAATATTACCCAGTACGCCACATAAAAAGAGAGAGGGCTATTTTATGGATGAGAGGGTAGCGAGAATTAGAGAGGAAGAGAAAAAATATCACGAAGCCTGCTATGATGATTATAAATTGTTTGAGGAAGGCTCGTGGCTGCATAAGCCTGTGCTGACGGTTATGAATAACCTAGACTTACTTGATCAATCAGGTCCACTATCTGTCCTTGATTTAGGCTGCGGAGTAGGTAGAAATAGCATACCGATAGCGAAGGTTTTGCAAGAACTTCATATTCAGGGACAAGTGGTATGCGTGGATCTCTTGGAGTCAGCCCTGCTTAAGCTAATGAGTTATGGCGAGCAATTTGGAGTGCATCATTTACTAAAGCCGGTTGCAAGCGATATAGGCAATTTTACAATTTCAGAGAAAGAATATGATTATATTGTAGCAGTATCCTCCCTGGAACATGTGAATACTGAAGCGATGCTGCGTCATACACTGCATCGTATGACTGCGGGTACAAAAGATAATGGAATCAATTGTATCATCATAAACACCAATATTCGCGAAACAGATATACGAAGCGGCGAAAGTCTAGAAGTTCTTATTGAAGTAAATATGGAAACACAATCGATGGAGCATTTGTTAAGCAAAGCATATACGAGCTGGGAAGTCATTGACCACCACGTTAAACAGCTGGAATTTGCAATCATTAGAAATGAAAGGGATATTTTGCTGAGCAGTAATTGCATCACTTTTGTCGTCCGAAAGATAGGATAAATTGTACGTTGACAACAAAATTGAGGGGGTTGAGCATATGAATCTTAAACCGATGAAGTCCATCTACACGGGTCTTCTGGCAAGCTTTGTATTTGTTTTGAATGCCGTTATTCAATTTATAAACATTTATTTGAATGATGGTCCTGAAGCTCTAGGATTCTTTTTCTTTCTTGTAACATTTGTAATGATTGTTTTTTTTATAGTATACGTCGTAGATGTATTCAACAAAAACTACCAAATTATCCATGCCAAAATGGTTAGCAAGCATAAAAATATTATTTATGTTTTAAACGAAAACGGCAAAGTGAAACGAATTAGAATCATCTACCCTGAAATTTTAAATGAGTTAGTTCCTGGGCAGCAGCTCGAAATCACATTGTCATCGACTCTCTCGATGCCGCTTCATATTGTTACAGTTGGCAAATCTAATGAAGGGCATTTACATAACCATTTTGTGAAGTGTTTCCAACATATCGCGTGGGCGAATGCTCAAGTTATTATGGCGCTCAAATTGAGTGACCTTCCAATGGAGAAGTCATTAAGCTTGCTTAGTCATGTCCTTGCTGCCGAGAAGGTATGGCTAACCCGTATTAATGGAGAAGATAGTGCGGGGATGGCGATTTGGCCGACGCACACCTTAGAGCAATGTGAACGTTTCGCTGAGCAAAATAAAGCGGACTATGAAGTTTTGTTATCCAAGCTGGTTGAATCGGACTATGGGAATGAAAGTAATTACTCAGACAGTAAAGGAAATCCGTTTACTACAAAAATAAGCGATATCCTTACGCAGGTTGTTTTGCATGGCAGCTACCACCGCGGACAAATCGCTTTATTGCTTAGGCAAGCTGGAGCAGAACCGATACTTACAGATTATATTATCTATGAGCGACAGGCAGCTTTAATAGAAAAAAGTATGCCAATTTCGAAATAGAAGTTGAATATGACGAAGCGAATCGTTAGTATAGAACAATGATATGACAATGATGTCGAGGTGACAGTCATGATTATATGGATTAATGGCGCATTTGGCGCTGGGAAGACACAAACTGCGTATGAACTGCATAAAAGAGCGGAACATTCATTTGTATACGATCCGGAGAATGTTGGTTATTTTATTCGTAAAAATACGCCGCGTTCAACTCATACGAGTGATTTTCAACAAAATCCGATGTGGCGTGACTTTAATTATGCGATGCTGAAGCATCTCGATGAAACCTATGATGGCATCATAATCGTACCGATGACAGTCGTTAATCCGCAATATTTTGAGGAGATCATTGGTCGCTTGCGGGGAGATGGAGTGAAAATTATTCACTATGCTCTGTGTGCAACGGAAGAGACTTTAATGAAACGACTTCGGGGCAGAGGCGAGCGGAAAAACTCTTGGCCGATACAGCAAATAAAGAGATGTGTGGCAGCTCTTTCGGATGAAAGGTTTGGTCACCATCTGCAAACGGATCATTCGTCCATCATGGATAATGTGGAGCATATTGCTGCGCTTTCGAATATTCAATTGCTGCCGGACCAAAGAAGCTCGTTAAAAAAATCGTTTGACCGCGTGATCACGCAGATGAAGCACATTCGATTTTAAGAAAAAGAACTTAGGAAACTGGGAGGAACATCATGTCTAACTTAATGAACAACAAGGTAATCGTAATTATGGGTGTAGCCAATGAACGC
>NZ_JBFRDK010000151.1:0-15568 GCF_052113545.1 Paenibacillus sp. TAF43_2 | reverse complement strand
TCGTAGTAGAAGCAGCGAATGGCCCAACGACGCTAGAAGCTACGCGAATCCTGTCGGACAAAGGCATTTTGCTTATTCCGGATGTGCTCGCGAGCAGCGGTGGCGTCATCGTGTCCTATTTTGAATGGGTGCAAAATAATCAAGGCTATTATTGGGATGAACAAGAAGTGGATGATAAGCTGAAGCTTATGATGATAAGGGGCTTCAACCAAGTGTATGAAATACACCGCACCCGTAAGGTCGATATGCGTCTTGCAGCTTATATGGCCGGTGTTCGCAAAATGGCTGAAGCTGTACGCTATCGTGGCTGGGTGTAAGAAAGTAGGGGAAGAATGCTGTTGTTTTCCGTTTTGACTGCGGCTGTTGCGCCAGGCGTTTCGCTGCTTACTTATTTATATTTGAGAGATCGTTATGAAGCGGAGCCTATCCACATGGTAGCAAGAATGTTTGTGCTAGGCATTCTTGTCGTTGTACCGATCATGGTTATTCAGCGGGGACTTCAGCTTTGGCTTGGCGATCACTCGCTCATATTTGCCTTTGGCGAATCCGCAGGCGTAGAAGAGTTCGTAAAATGGTTCGTACTGTATCATGTCATTTACAACCATACCGAATTTGACGAGCCTTATGACGGAATCGTTTATGCATCAGCCATTTCGCTTGGCTTCGCAACCTTAGAAAATGTCTTGTATGCCATTTACTCGCCTGCAACGTTCGGCACGCTTCTCGTGAGGGCGCTGCTTCCCGTTTCTGGCCATGCCTTGTTCGGCATAATGATGGGCTATTATTTAGGGAAAGCGAAGTTTGCTCCAAAAAACAAAACCGTCTATTTCTTAGGCATTTCACTTTTGCTGCCAGTGCTTCTACATGGTACTTACGATTGGATCATGATTACGTTGCGCACAAATTGGATGTATTTTATTATTCCGTTTATGATCGTGCTTTGGATATGGGGCTTGCGCAAAATGAGTCATGCGAATGCACGGTCGCCCTTTCGATTTATGGTCCGTGAAGATGAGATTAAACTGTAGTCGATCCGTCCATACTTACATTATATTGTAATGCCTGAAATGATGGCGTTCGAATAATGGCTAAGGAGGGGCTTATGGAGGCTGCAAGAATAAAGGTAACGATTAGATGCAATCTATGCGGAGAAAAATTTGTGCTTCGCGGACGAAGAGAAAAAGATTCGATTGATACTGGCTTTAAGCAGTGCATTTGCAACAATGCAAATGATCTGGAAATTGAAGAGCATAGCGTATTTTAGGGAAATACATGCAGCAATGACAAATAAATAGATGGATGCATAAAGCTCCCTTGGGCAAACCAAACTAAAACCAGGTTTTGCACAAGAAAGGAGCTTTTGTATTATGTACCGTCGACTCAGTTCAATTCTATTTCCCATTATGACAGTGCTGTTTATCGGCGCTGCCTACTGGGGTTATCAAGAGCAACAAGAGAAAAACGCAGTTTTGATAAAGGCTGAAAACCAATATCAACGAGCGTTCCACGATTTGACTAGCCATGTTGAGCAGCTCCATCAGCAATTAGGCAACACGCTAGCTGTTAACTCCACCTCACAAGCCTTTCATCGCAAAGGGCTTGTCAATGTATGGCGTTTAACGAGCCAAGCGCAAAATGAGATCAACCAGCTTCCTGTATCAATGCTTCCTTTCAATGAAGCAGAAGACTTCTTGTCGCGCATTGCAAACTTTGCATATAAGACATCTGTTCGCGACTTGACGAAGCAGCCGCTTTCGCCTGATGAATTCAAGACGCTTAAGACGCTCTATACGAATTCACAGGAAATATCGAAGGATTTGTCAAAGATGCAGAAGGATGTGCTGAACAACCGTCTGCGCTGGATGGACGCTGAAATCGCAGCTGCCAAAAACGCAAGTGACCCTAACATTATCATTGACGGCTTTAGATCGGTAGACAAGAAGGTAAGTGAATATCCAGAAATCAATTGGGGCCCTTCTGTTAGCAGCATGTATCAGAAGCGTACGATTAAAATGCTTGGCGGAAACATGGTGACCGCTGAAGAAATTAAAAAAGAAGCGGCTAAGTTTACTGATGTTCCTAATGCTGACATTCGTGTTGTTGAAAATGCGAAGGGAACTGAATATGCTTCGTTCTCAGCAACGGTTAAAGAAGGCAAGGACAGTACGCTTCAAATGGATTTTACGGAAAAAGGCGGCCAGCTTCTCTATTTTTTGAATTCGCGTGATATTGGAGAAGCGAAAGTGACTTTTGAAGAGGCAAAAGCATCGGCTGACTCCTTCTTGAAGAAACACGGATTTAAGGATATGAAAGCTATTAGCTACGACAAATATCAAAACACAGGTGCATTTACTTATGTAGGCACGCAGAACGGGGTTCTTATTTACCCTGATAAATTGACCTTGAAGGTTGCTCTTGATAAAGGGCAGACGGTAGGCTTGCAAGCTAATGATTATGTGTATCAACATCACACTCGCAAGATTCCTAGTCCAAAGATTACAAAAGCAGAGGCAAGCAAGGCGCTAAATCCAGAGATGAAGGTGGAAACAGAGCAATTGGCGATCATCTTCAACGATTTAGGCAAAGAGGCTCTTTGCTATGAATATACGGGGCAAATGAACGGTTCGATTTATCGCGTATATATCAATGCAGAAACCGGCACGGAAGAATCGATTGAGGAAATGTCTCACGCAGATTCTAAGGCAGCTTCTGACAAATAACGATATGGCTCCCCTCAAATCGACGTGTTATAATGACATGTAAATGGGGGGAGTCAATTTGTTGCCAAAAGTGAACCAAATGCTTTACTATCAGATCGCATCGTCAGACGAAGAGGAAGCAGCGATTGAATACAAGTCCCGTATTGCCGATGAGCAAGAGGACGGCTTACTAATAGAAATTCCAATCAGCGAAAAATCAGGAAGGTACAAGCGCCTTTTTTTAGGAGATGAGCTTTCTGTTTATTTTGTATCAGAGGATGGCATAAAAAATTATTTCGATTCACATGTCCTTGGATTCAAAGAGGATGGCGTTGTTAAACTCATAAAAATTCGCAGGCCTGAACTGGATCGCATTACTAAAGTTCAAAGACGCAGCTTCTTGCGCGTATCTGCTGAACTTGAGATTGCTGTTAAAATGTCAAGCAACATCCGGTTTGTATGTGAAACCGATGATGTTGGCGGTGGCGGAATCTCCTTTATTTGTGATGGGAAATGGCAGATCGCACCTGAACAAGTACTAGAGTGCTGGTTGCTAGTTCCGTTTAAGAACGGGACCATTGAACATGCTTTTTTCCGTGGGGAAGTCGTACGAGTTGTCCAGCTTGAATCCGGAAGGAAGCAGGCTATGATTAAATATGTGAGCATCAATGATTCAGAGCGGCAAAAGGTAATCAGGTACTGCTTTGAGAAGCAGCTGGAATATCGCAATCGTTGAATAACATTCGTTTAATATGGAAAACTACCCAGAAAGAGGAAGGGGTTATTCATATGACACGAAATTTGTTACATAAAAAAACAAACCGCAAAAAAATGATTAAACTAACGGATGAAGTAAGCAGCGTATTAAAGAAAATCATCATTACGCTCGTTATTTTACTCGTATGCTCACAAGCAGCATTGCAAAATGATACGGTTAGATATTGGCTGACGGGTGTAGATCAGTGGGAAGGAACCCATATGAACTGACGCTCAGCTTTTGCATCTGCGTATATAGTGTGGTATAATTTTCACGTTCGCAGGCAAAGCCTGCTTTTTTCTTGAGAGGTTTGCGTCGCATTCTTACATGCATTCGGCCAGCCGTCTCTACTAAAAGGGGGTTGACCTTAGGTGGTGCATCACGAAGGTGACAGCGACCGTATGAACATTGCAATTGACGGGCCGGCAGGCGCGGGCAAGAGCACGGTTGCACGGAAAGTCGCCGAGCAGCTTGGCTATGTGTATATCGATACAGGCTCTATGTATCGYGCAGTAACACTAAGCGCCCAGCGAGCAGAAGTAAAGGTGGACCAGTCAGCCAAACTTGCTGAACTAGTAAAAGCATTAGAGATTGAGCTTGAACCTGGTGAACATGGCCAGTCGGTATTTGTGAATGGTGAAAATGTAACCGCATTGATTCGCTCGCGCGAAGTGACGCTTCAAGTGTCTCATATTGCTGCGAATGAAACGGTACGTGAAGTTCTTGGCGACTTGCAGCGTAAGCTTGCAGAGCGTAAAGGCGTCGTAATGGATGGCCGTGATATTGGTTCACACGTGCTGCCAAATGCGGAACTGAAAATTTTTCTGACTGCATCCGTTAAGGAACGGGCACTTCGCCGTTTCCGTGAAATAGTGGACACTCAAACCATTTCGCTTGCCCAATTGGAAGCGGAGATCGCTGAACGAGATCGTTTGGACGAGCAACGTGACATCTCACCGCTCATATGTGCGGAGGATGCTATTGTACTCGACAGCACCGCCATGACAATTGATGAAGTCATTCATGCAATTGTGAAATTAAGCCGAACCAAATTGGCGGAGGCGAAGTAAACTATGTCATATCTTATTTTTAGGTTTCTCCTGCGTGTTATTTACACGGTGTTATTTCGATTAGAAGCTAGAGGCACGGAAAATATTCCAGCCGACGGACCAGTTGTTCTCGCTTCGAATCATTTGAGTAACTTTGATCCGCCTACGGTTGGAGTCAAGGTGAAACGCAAGGTTTATTTTATGGCGAAAGAGGAATTATTTAAAGTTCCCGTATTTGGGCCTCTTATTCGTTCGTTTGGCGCGTTTCCAGTCAAACGCGGCGGTGTGAGCAAGGACGCTATCAAGTCTGCGATCACGTTGCTGAAAGAAGGCAATGTCATGGGTATTTTCCCGGAGGGCTCTCGCAACAATCAGTCTGGAGCAGCCAAGAAGGGCGCAGCCATGATTGCTGTTCGCAGCGGCGCAGCAGTCGTTCCTGTTGCCATTGTCGGTAAATATAGACCATTCAGCAAAATAATCGTTTGTTACGGCAAGCCTATTGATCTTACTGCAATTATTGAAGAATCATCACCCGATATGCTTGAGCAAGTAACAGACGCCATTATGGCTCGCATTCGCGAGTTAGCTGCAAACAATCGTTAAGTTATGTTTTAAATGCTGCTTTCGCTCTAGGCGATTGCGGATTTAAATAAAGTTGTGGTTAGAACTGAGGAGGTTATTTCAATGTCAGAAGAAACTAATGTGCAAGAATCCGTGGCGGAAGAAGTAAGCCAAGACGCTTTGGATAATTTCGTGTCTTTGAAAAAAGGCGATTCCGTTAAAGGTACGATCGTCAAAATCGAAGATAACCAAGCTTATGTAAGCCTTGGATATAAATATGACGGTGTTATTCCGGTTCGTGAGCTTTCTGCAGTGCAGATTGAAAACGCAGCGGATGCTGTTCAAATCGGTCAAGAGGTTGAGCTTAAAGTTGTAAGCATCGACGACGAGAAAGAAAAGCTGGTGCTTTCAAAACGTCAAGTTGACGGCGAAAAAGCATGGGATGTTCTTGAAAAACGTTTTGAGAGCGGCGAAGTATTTGAAGTTGCTGTAGCTGACGTTGTAAAAGGCGGCCTTGTTGCTGACGTAGGCGTTCGCGGATTTATTCCAGCATCGATGGTTGAGCGTCATTTCGTTGAAGATTTCGCAGGTTACAAAGGTCGTACGCTTCGCGTTAAGATCAAAGAAATCGATCGTGAGAACAACAAAGTGATCTTGTCTCAAAAAGAAGTGCTTGACGCTGAATTCGAATCAAGCAAAAAGCAAGTTATTGCTGCGCTTGAAGTAGGTCAAGAACTTGATGGTACGGTTCAACGTCTTACACCATTCGGCGCTTTTGTTGATATCGGTGGCATTGACGGCCTTGTTCACGTATCCGAGTTGTCATGGCAGCATGTTGCACATCCGAAGGATGTTGTATCTGAAGGTCAAGCGGTACGCGTTAAAGTACTTAAAGTTGATCCAGCTGCTGGAAAAATCAGCCTTAGCTTGAAAGCCGCTCAACCAGGTCCTTGGGATTCTGCAGGTGGTCAATTTGCAATTGGCGATATCGTAACAGGTACTGTTCGCCGCCTAGTTCCATTCGGCGCTTTCGTTGAAATCGCTCCAGGCGTTGAAGGTCTTGTTCACATCTCGCAAATCGCACACCGTCACATTGCTACACCTAACGAAGTTCTTCAAGAAGGCCAAGAAGTTCAAGCGAAAGTTCTTGACTTCAACCCTGCTGAAAAACGCGTTAGCCTAAGCATCAAAGAAACAGAAGAAGCGCCTGAGCAACCAGCTCCTAGCGCTAGACCTGATCGTGCACCACGTTCACCAAAAATCGAGAAAATCGATAACCCGAATGTAAGCTTGAGCAATGAGAGCATGAGCTACTCACTTGCAGAGCGTTTCGGCGACAAGCTTAAAAACCTTAAATAATATCATTTTATATCAATCAAAAACGCCTTCAGCGTCCTCTGGATGCTGAGGCAGCTTTGACGGAGAAATGTAAGATAAGTAGAAGCAAATGATTTACTTTCTTATATTTACAAAAAGGAGCTATTTCTGCGAAAACTCGCAGGAATAGCTCCTTTTTTTTGGTGCATAATAGGGGGTACAAGAGGTGAGATAACGTTGAATCCCGGATATATGTCGATTTGGATTATGATTATTATGTTTATCCTTATTACGACAGGCTGGAAGCCGTTTATAGCTCCCGATATTAGCTGTCGTATGTTGTCGCTTCTTAGCATTGCGTTAATCGCACTGATGGGTGTTTCGTTTTGGTGGAAGCCGTTACAAGGCCATATTCAGGTCGAGCTTCATATGAGTGTTTGTCTTCTATTGCTGTTAGGTATACTCGCATTTAAGAAAGCCGAGGATTGGAGTTATCTAGGGTACTTAATATTGTGCACAATCATGATTGCTGTCATATGGGGGTTCATCCGCAAAATGTATAGCTTTGATCCCGTTTTTCATTGGATTGAACCGAGCTGGGATGCTCCTTTGCTTTGTGGAATTTTTTGCGGCGCGTTTACCTCGCATGTAAAACATCAATTTGGGATGATCGTCTGGGGAGCGGTACTTGGCGAAACGTTTAACACTGCCCTTCAATTTGGAGCACACACCGCTCATATTGGCAATTTAGCTTGGTGGGACAGTTTTTGGATTGCGCTGGCTACAGCTATGATTTGCAGTTTGCTGCTAAAATCGGTTCGATTTGTGTTTTCCAAGCTCAGCGTAATACTTTGGCATATAAAGGGAGGACGTCCATCCTAATGCAGCATTTTCTCGTTGAAAACAAATATTTGGTCGGTGTTCTCCTTGGGATTGCCTTTGGCCTGATCTCACGCTTGCTCATGCTTAGAACGGATTATCGCCAGTATCCAACCTATCCTCATGGACGAATCATCCATATATCATTAGGTGTAATTGCAGCGGCATTAGGAGCTGTTGCTGTGCCGGCGCTGTTTAACAAAGATTACACTGCAATTACTTTCCTTACATTAGCTGCTCAGCAATTTAGAGATGTGCGAAAAATGGAACGCGAAACGTTGACGAAAATCGACAGTATGGAGCTGGTAGGACGCGGTTCGACATATATTGAAGGAATCGCCATGGTTTTTGAAGGGCGAAATTACTTAGTTATTATGACGGCATTGCTTACAAGTCTATTTGGGATATTAGTAAATATATGGGTAGGGATGATAGCGGGAGTTATCTCGCTCTTAATCGTTGAGAAGCTGAAGTCAGGCAAAGCTGTCTCCCATATTGCTGAGGTGCAAGCCGCAAAAGTTCGAGTGGATGGCCCGGATTTGTTTGTTGATAACGTTTATATTATGAACG
Source organism: Paenibacillus sp. TAF43_2 (assembly GCF_052113545.1). Taxonomy (NCBI): domain Bacteria; kingdom Bacillati; phylum Bacillota; class Bacilli; order Caryophanales; family Paenibacillaceae; genus Paenibacillus; species Paenibacillus sp. TAF43_2. Next base: position 7,736 of record NZ_JBFRDK010000151.1, on the reverse strand, counting down.
TAGGTTTGAAGAGCAACCAAGAAATCATTGCATCGCGTGGCATGGGGTTTATTTTGACTCCCTTCAACTCAAATGGCAAAGTTACTTTAAGCAATCTTGGTCAACGGCAAGCTATTCTTTACGATTTGGCTACGATTTTAGGGGTATACCGCGATGATGGAGAGCCTGCTTTAATACCTATGGCGAAGTTGGATATGAAGGATGGACGATTGGCTGTATTTATATTGCCACAGGAGTTGGATGCAGATAAAGGGAAAGCAGTTATCATGCGAGTGCCGATTTTGGAATCTGCTGTTCGCATGCCGACAGAAGCATCTGTGAACAAGAAAGGGGCAGAGAAAAATGGCTGAAATCTTAGCTGTGGTATCCATTCATGCAGATGCGGTTAGTGGCGGAGCGCCGATTTTTATTGCAGAAAATGTAGATAAATTGGAAGAAACCTCGTTTCTGCTCGAGAAGATTTTGGATGCGAGTGCGCATGATTTAAAGAACGGTACAATCATACTGGTCAATCACCGATAATATGAAAAGTTAGCCAAGAACGCACTTTTTTGCTATGATGGATAGCGTGAGTATTTTTGAAGGAGTGGAAAACAAACATGGCAAGACCCGTTATCGCTATTGTCGGTCGTCCGAATGTGGGGAAATCCACGATTTTTAATCGGGTCATCGGCGACCGTCTAGCAATTGTTGAGGATAAACCGGGCGTCACTCGTGACAGGCTTTATGGCACCGGAGAATGGAATGGAAAACCGTTCAGCATTATTGATACTGGCGGTATTGAAATCGATGGCGAAGATGAAATTATGAAATCTGTGCGTATGCAGGCTGAACTCGCAATTGAAGAAGCAGATGTAATTATCTTTATGGCGGATGCGAAAACAGGCTTGACGCATGCGGATGATGAAGTTGCTCAAATGCTATTCCGTTCGGGCAAGCCCGTTGTGCTTGCAGTTAATAAAGTTGATAATCATGGCCGCATGGATGAAGTTTATGAGTTTTATGGACTTGGCTTTGGTGAACCAATCGCAATATCCGGCTCGCATGGACTAGGTATCGGTGATTTGCTTGATGCTGCTGTCGCTTTGCTTCCGGATCTAACCGATGATGGCTACGATGAGGATGTCATCCGTGTTGCATTAATCGGCCGTCCTAACGTAGGGAAATCATCTCTAGTGAATGCACTGCTTGGCGAAGACCGCGTAATTGTAAGCAATGTAGCAGGTACGACTCGCGACGCCATTGATACACCTTTCGAACGTGATGGGCAGCGTTATGTGCTCATTGATACAGCCGGCATGCGTAAACGCGGCAAAGTGTATGAGTCCACAGAGAAGTACAGCGTAATGCGTGCGATGAAAGCGATTGAACGCGCAGATGTTGTTCTAGTGCTGATTAACGGTGAAGAAGGCATCATCGAGCAGGACAAGCATATTGCTGGTTATGCTCATGAAGCAGGAAAAGCATCGATATTTGTTGTGAACAAGTGGGATGTCATCGAAAAGGACGAGAAGACGATGCAAAACTTCTCGCAAAATATTCGTGATCATTTCTTGTTCATGTCTTATGCACCGATCGTTTATTTATCAGCATTAACCAAAACGCGCTTGCATAAGCTGTTGCCTGTTGTGAAGCATGTTTCTGAACAGCATGCAATGCGCATTCAGACTCATCTTCTTAATGACGTCATTTCGGATGCAGTAGCGATTAATCCGCCGCCATCCGACAAAGGCAAGCGTCTACGCATCAACTATGTTACGCAAGTAGCGATCAAACCTCCGACAATTGTTGTTTTTGTCAATGATCCGGAAATTATGCATTTCTCGTATGAGCGCTATTTGGAAAATAAAATTCGTGCTGCATTTAATTTTGAAGGGACTCCTATACGCATATTCTCGCGTCGTAAGTCCGAAGAAGATTAGGGGAGAAGTAGCTTGTTATACGGAGTAATCGCGGTTGCTTTAAGCTATTTGTTAGGCTCAATTTCATTTAGCATCGTTATTGCCAAATGGGTGAAAGGTATCGATATACGTCAGCATGGCAGCGGAAACGCTGGTGCTACGAATACACTCAGGGTGCTCGGCAAAGGGCCGGGCTTACTGGTGTTTTTACTCGATATCGGCAAAGGGGTAGCAGCTGTATTTATTGGCCGCGCTCTTAGTGAAAACGACTGGATTCCAGTTTTGTGCGGATTAGCCGCAATCATAGGCCATAACTGGCCGATTTGGTTCCGCTTTAAAGGAGGCAAAGGCATTGCAACGACTGTAGGTGTTATTGCGACCCTTGCTTTCGTGCCTGCACTTTGTGCAGGAGCCATTGCCATTGCGACAATTGCTTTGACCAGATACGTATCGCTTGGCTCATTATTGTTTGCTGCTTTAACGCCATTATTTATTACTTTGTTCTATTATTCGGTTCCTTTACTTTGTGCAAGTCTTCTGATATGTATTTTTGCATTCGTACGCCATCGGTCGAATATTGTAAAGCTGTTTCAAGGAACGGAAAACAAGTTAGGTGCAAAGAAAGGGTAGTGAGCGTCGCATGACAAAGCTGGATTCATCAACAATGAAAAATGCGGCAGTGCTGGTTGCTGGAAGTTGGGGCACTGCTCTTGCTTCTGTACTCGCGAGAAATGGCTATCATGTAAAGCTATGGACGCGCAGTACGGAACAAGCGGAGAACATTAACCTCAGCCATGAGAATAGCAAGTTTTTGCCTGGAGTACAGCTTCCTGAGCTAATCCATGCAACTACGGATTTAAAGGATGCACTGCAGGATGCAGAGCTCGCTTTGTTCGTTGCGCCTTCTGGAGCTATGCGCGAGGTTGCTAAGCAAGCGGCACCGTTTCTATCGGATAAGACGCTTGTTGTTCATGCAACAAAGGGCTTTGAGACAGATACTTTGAAGCGGATGACGACAGTAATTTCGGAAGAGCTTGGCAGGCCGATGGAACAGCTTGTTGTTTTATCAGGACCAAGCCATGCTGAAGAGGTTATTTTGAAGCAGCCTACTACAGTAGTTGTTGCTTCAACTGATTTGAAAGCAGCTGAGCAAGCCCAGGATGCGCTCATGAATACGCATTTCCGAGTGTATACAAATCCGGATGTCGTTGGTGTGGAAGTGGCTGGAGCCATCAAAAACATTATTGCATTAGGTGCAGGCTTGACGGATGGGCTTCAGTTTGGCGACAATGCCAAGGCTGCTTTATTAACCCGTGGCCTAGCGGAGATCAGCAGGCTTGGAACGGCAATGGGCGCGAATCCGCTCACTTTTGCAGGATTAGCTGGCGTCGGCGATCTTGTCGTTACTTGCACAAGCAAGCACAGTCGAAATTGGCGTGCTGGCTACATGCTTGCAGATGGCACGCCTCTAGATGACGTGCTTACTCGGATGGGAATGGTCGTAGAAGGTGTACGTACGACGCGTGCGGCTTACAGTTTAGCCAAAGAGTACGATGTTGAGATGCCGATTACGTTTCAGTTATATGAGGTATTGTTCGCGAACAAAGCGCCTAGGACTGCCGTTGAGCATTTGATGGGCAGGCTGCGGACGCATGAAATCGAAGAGTTAGGCTAAGGACCAGCGCCTACACCAATCTTCTTGCCGGCTCATATGATGCATGGAGCAATACACATGCGCATGCTGGAGGTGTAGAGTATGGCGAGGGATTTCTCCAAGGACATTCTCAATTCGATCAATAAAAAGACGGGCAAAGGAATTTCCGAGAGCTCAGTCAAAAAGCTTGCCAGCGGAGTTACAGCACAGACGATGACTGACGAAGCTGAGCTTCGCAAGCTGATTAAGCAAGTGTCGGAAGTGGCTAAGGTCAAGGTTACGGAATCTACGATTAATGATATCGTAAGAGCTGTCAAAGCCAGCGGCATGAGCGCCAGCAACATGGAAGCAATCATGAAAATGATGATAAAAAAATAAAAAAATGCGGCAAAAGCGTGGAGCGCCCCGAATATTTTATTCGGCAAAGTGTTCTGTCAGCTTTTGTCCTTTTTTTTGTGCGATGTTATAATGGGTGAGAATTCATTATGATATAGATTAGGAGAATGGAATTTCTATGGATGCTATGACAAAAATGTGGGTTTCGCTATTCGGCATTGGGATGATGGCGATTGCGGCCCTTTTAATTACGTTTGCTCGTTTGAAAACGAAAGGCGCAGTGAAATTTATTCTATCGTTAATTGCATTTATTGTTCTAATCATTGGCTTTGTATGCGGACTTATATCCATTATTTAGAAATTATTACATAGGGGACGGTCGTTCACTAACAAAAGGGAGATTTTGACATACAATGATTGAATTAAAGGGTAGAACCAAAACAGCTGTTGTAAAAGCAGAAGAAGGCTTGTCGCTGCTTGATCATGCACTTAAGCATGAGATTGATTGGAGCTTCTCTTGCGCGAGAGGAACCTGTGCCCGGTGCCGCTGCTTGGTAACAGAAGGCATGGAGCATCTTGAAGGCATTACGGACGAGGAGTGGGACCGTCTTGAGCCGGAGGAGTTTGAAGAAGGCTACCGGCTCGGCTGCCAGGCCATCGTCAAAAGTGCTGATGCGAAAATCACAGCAGCCAACAAGCCTTATTTTTAATGCATAAGCTACTGATGAAGGAAGTGCCAGCGATGTCAGAAAATGAACGCATTCATAAAGCGCTGGCTGCCGTTAAAAAAGCGACAGAATCAAGTCAGGCACAGTGGATTATTGGCGGAAGCGCCAGTCTAATGCTTCGAGGACTTGAACTGTCAAACGAACCGCGTGATTTGGACATTTATTGTGATGAAGAGAATGTACAAGAAATTTATGATGCTCTTAAGCCTTTTGCCCAGGATCAACCAACATTAAGCGTGACAGATATGTATCGATCAACGCTTAGCCATTTTATAATACAAGGAATACAGGTAGAGCTCGTCGGCGGGTTCGAGGTGAGTGCTCAAGGCTGCAAGTATGAGACGATGGTTAATAAATTACTGATGCCTTTCTCAGAGCAAGTGCTGTTAAACGATGCTAATTATTCAGTAGCGATCGTTCCGCTTGCGCATGAGCTGTGGTTTAATTTCTTGCGAGATCGGATGGATCGCGTTGATTTAATCGTTCAAGCGATTGCAAAAGCACCTGCTCAGCATGAAGGTGCATTCCTTGCGATTGAAACTAACAATACATTCACCGCTGAGGCAAGGCGTACTCTTCATCAGCTGTTGTCTTATCGAAAGGCCGGTGGCTTGTCATGGATGGAGTAGTTACTTTTTGGCCATCGGGGAAGAGCATTAAGGTGAAGCCGGGCACAACGCTGTTAGACGCTGCCAGACGTGCTAATATACCGATTCGCACGCGTTGCGGGGGCAAAGCTGCTTGCTTCATGTGCAAGGTCACTGTGAGGCCGGGAAGCCAGCTGCAGCCGATTGGTGATGTGGAGAGAAACAAGCTGTCTGGATTAGACGAAAATCATGAACGTTTATCATGCCAAGCTAGGGTAGCTGGGAAAGTGGATGTGGAAATTCCATTAGATCCGCTGCGAGCGGCAGTTGCAAGACAGCTCGCAAAGCAAGCAGAGGAAAACGATGATCTATGGTAGGATGAATGACGAAGTAGGTTGCTGCGCAAACCTAAGTTTATCCTTATGAAGCGGGTTTGCTTCGCAAACCTAAGCATATCCTTACGAAGCAGGTTTGCTTCGCAAACCTTTAGGAGGTTACAAAAAAATGAACGGATTATTTATGGGAAGACTGCCACGTTACATACGCCAGTTCGCAGCATTCTCTGCTTTAATTGTTTTGCTATTTGCTTTATCGGGCTGTATGTATCCGAAAAGTCAAATGAAGCAAAACCAAGTTGCTCCCAAAGAAGCAGTTCGTAATGTTCAGGCAGCGATTGATCAATATCAGTCCGAAACGGGCATGCTGCCCATGAAAAACAGTACCGCAGACACGCCGAAGTATGAGAAATTTTATATTGATTTTGGAGTGCTAAATCGGACAGGCTATATGTCGGATATACCTTCTTCTGCTTTTGAGAAAGGCGGCAATTACAGCTACCTTATTATTGATGAAGAGAGTAAGCCTAGAGTGAAGCTGCTTGATATTTTGGCATTTCAAAAAATTAATGATATTCAGAGCTGGGTAACTTCTTATATCCAAACAAACAGTGTCCTTCCAAAGGGCGAGGAAACATACCCAGGGTTTTATCAAATCGATTACAAAGCAATGAGCAAAACAGCCCCAACGATTCGAAGCGTGTTCTCAGGACAAACGATTCAAGCAATCGTGGATGAGAATGGGGTAGTATTTTCCGATTATGGGATAGATATCATGCAATACATACAAAAGAGTGGAAAAAATGATTTTGAGGCAGATTTTGATTTGCGTACATTGCTCGTCGATGGATCAGACTTTGTCCCTGTCAAAGCTCCGGTCTATCACTTTGTAAATAATGAGCCGCAGGCTGTAAAACCTTAAACTCATGCTTATTCCTCAATAAGCTAGTTCCAAACCTCTCCTTGACTATCGTCTCGGAGAGGTTTTTTTGGCTGTTTGGGTCATAGATTTGCTTTTTTTCTCATATAACTCAATCTTGGAAGGGAAGCCCCGCAGAGGAACAAAAAAAGATTTCATTGAAGGAATCGTCATAATCGGAAAGCTTGCACATAAGATGTTACTAGTCCAAAAAGCATGTACGAGTTGCGTCGCTGGCCTGCCCTATTGACCGGTGGATGGCGGCGAACCGGAAAAATCAATTGGGAGGGGATATTCAGTGGAGAAAGTAGATATTTTCAAGGACATAGCCGAAAGAACCGGCGGGGATATTTACCTCGGGGTTGTCGGGGCTGTCCGGACGGGCAAATCAACGTTTATTAAACGGTTTATGGAGACGGTTGTACTTCCGAACATTGCGAACGAATCAGACCGTGCGAGAGCCGTGGACGAACTTCCTCAAAGCGCCGCAGGTAAGACGATTATGACAACAGAGCCTAAATTTGTTCCGAATCAAGCGGTGCAGCTCAGGGTTACCGATGGACTTGAGGTAAACATGAGACTCGTCGATTGTGTTGGATATGCGGTTGAAGGCGCGAAGGGCTATGAGGATGAAAATGGTCCACGAATGATTACTACTCCTTGGTTCGATGAGCCGATCCCATTCCAGGAAGCGGCTGAGATCGGGACGCGTAAAGTAATACAAGAGCATTCTACACTCGGTGTTGTTGTTACGACAGACGGCTCTATCGCAGAAATTCCGCGCAGCTCCTATGTTGTAGCAGAAGAGCGTGTCATAAACGAACTGAAAGAAGTCGGCAAGCCATTTGTCCTCATCATCAACTCCACTCGCCCTAAGGGTGAAGAGGCGCTGCAACTGCGAAACGAGCTGCAAGCTAAATATGACATTCCAGTAATGACGCTTAGCGTAGCTACGATGGGTGAGGAAGAAGTCATCTCGGTATTGCGGGAAGTACTCTATGAATTCCCTGTCCATGAGGTAAATGTTAATTTACCAAGCTGGGTCATGGTGCTTAACGATCGGCACTGGCTTCGCAGCAACTATGAGAGCTCCGTACGCGATACGGTTAAAGATATTCGCCGGCTGCGCGATGTGGACCGAGTAGTAACCCAGTTCATGGAATATGACTTCATCGCCAAAGCTGGACTAAGCGGCATGAATATGGGGCAGGGCGTAGCAGAAATCGACTTGTACGCGCCAGATGAGCTGTATGACCGTATTTTGATGGAAGTAGTC
>NZ_JBFRDK010000150.1:0-15649 GCF_052113545.1 Paenibacillus sp. TAF43_2 | reverse complement strand
ACTATATATGGCCGCTGCTTACGCTGTCGTCGATTTTGAAGAAATACGGCACATAATACTATACGACTTAAAAACAGCCGGCATAGCTGCTCGGCTGTTTTTGTGATATAAATTAAACATATTTTTGTTGAAAAGCTGCAATATTTGCGTATTCCTCGGTTAATAAACGAGAAACTCGGATGTAGATCCGCATGAGCTCGGCATAAATTTCAGCATTTTGTTTATTGGGCAAATGAAAATGTGAACCTCCTACCATATCCGCAACGACGTCCAGAGACTCCACCTCGCCCAAGCTGTATAACCCTAGAATAACCGCGCCAAGACAAGAGCTTTCAATACTCTCAGGCACATGCAATTCTTGATCAAATATATCAGCCATCATCTGGCGCCATAGCTCTGACCTCGCAAACCCTCCTGTTGCTTGAATTTGAGTAGGTTTGCCCGTCAATTCTTCTAGCGCCATGAGTACGCTATATAAATTATAAATGACTCCTTCTAACGCTGCGCGAACTAAATGCTCTTTCTTATGATGCAGYCCCAGCCCAAAATATGAACCACGCGCATTCGCATCCCAAAGCGGAGCGCGTTCGCCTGACAAATAAGGATGGAATATAAGACCCTCAGAACCCGGTTTCGCCTTCGCAGCGAGCTCCGTCAGCAGCTCATAGGGATCGATACCTCTTTCTTTAGCTGTAATAACTTCTTCCGTACCGATCTGATCGCGAACCCAGCGAAAAATCATTCCCCCGTTATTCACTGGTCCACCGATAACCCAGTGCTTCTCAGTTAAAGCATAGCAAAAAATACGGCCCTTCGGATCAGTTACAGGCTTGTCCGTTACCGCTCGTATAGCACCGCTCGTACCGATTGTAACGGCAACTACGCCAGGCTTAATCGCATTAACACCCAAATTGGAGAGTACGCCATCACTAGCGCCTACTATAAATGGTGTGTTTGGCTGCAAATTCATCAGCTTCGCAAACTGCTCTTCCAACCCCTCCAGCTTATACGTCGTCGGCACAAGCTCCGAAAGCCGATCTGCCGTAACGCCAGCAACACGAAGCGCTTCCTCATCCCATTGCAAATTGTTCAAATGGAACAGGCCTGTTGCTGATGCAATCGAATAATCGATGACATAACGTCCGAACAGCTTGAAGAAAACGTACTCTTTTATCGAAATAAATTTGTATGTACGATCGAATAACTCCTTATGATCATGACGCAGCCAGGTAAGCTTGGATAACGGAGACATCGGATGAATGGGAGTGCCAGTCCGCAAATAGATTTCATGGCCATTCCATTCATTTTTAATTTTATTCGTCCACTCGATACTCCGATTGTCTGCCCAAGTTATGCATCTTGATATTGGCGTCCCTTGCTGATCCACAGCGATCACGCTATGCATTGCCGAACTGAATGAAACACATAAAATATCTTCTTGCTGCACGTTGCTTTTCGCAACAGCTTGACCAATAGTGCCTAACACAGCATTAAAAATATCATCCGGGTCCTGCTCCGCAATAGCTGGCGAAGGAGAATGCAGCGGATATTCAATACCATGGCTTGCGACTATGACACCTTTGGCCGTAAAGAGTACTGCCTTCGTGCTTGTCGTTCCTATATCAACACCGATAACATATTTTGTACTCATCCTTGTACCTCCGCATACAATTGCCAAAACAACATCTGGCTTTATAATCGTTTACCCTGTAATTGCTACAATATCGTTATTACAGCAATTATTCAACCCGTTTCTATACGAATGAACTGCAATTAATCGATAGATTGAGAAGTAATACTTGTTTTATTCAGCGATTCTCTTTCGTAAAAATAGAACAAAAAAGAACCTGAATGCGAGATTACAGCACTCAGGTTCTTCTTTTCATTTCGCTTCCAGTTATGAAAACTTTAAAGTAAACCGTTAGCCTCCGCTTCCAGACGAAGACGTTTATATTTCTCTGCATATTTGCTCACGCTGTGTACGACGGTTGCATGCGACCAAGTTAGCGGCGCTACTGATAGCGGCGTTCCGTCGTAAGGATTAAGCTGCTCCGGCAGCAATCCGCTTTGCAGTGCATGATCAGATACCCATTGCAGCGTACTGCGCGGGCTTTCCAGCTCTTGAAGCGTTTTGGCGGAATCAATCTCAAAGTTAGCTACCCATAGTGTGCAAATAATCCAAGGGTTTCCTGGAACCTTGTCAATTTCACCTGTTTGCTGGAAATAATAATCGTTCGTGTAACGGGCAATGCCTCCGATATGGGTTTTGACCTGCAGCCCTTCCTTAATGGCATGCATCGTCTGCACGACACGATAATCATCAACAGGAAGCACGCCAAATTCCAGAACGCCAAACAAGCTGCTCTCGAGCGTCATATCCTTCACCCAGCGATTATCCTTCTGAATAAGTCCTCTGGCGAATCGGCCGGTTTCTTCATCCCACAAATTAGTTACAATTCCATGTTTAATTGTTTCTGCTGTGCTTTTGTAAAGATCGCTGCGCTCATAATCGCCAAATAGATCCGTGAAAAACGATGCAGCCATTAAACCGCCATATACAGATGCGGCGGTATACGTCCAGATGCCGTAGCGCTCCTCCCACAAGTCATAGCTCGGTTTCGGCAGTGACAAGGAAGGCTCCATGTACGAGGTCAAAAAAGTAGCAGCCTTGCGAATCAGGTTGCTATATAAGGACTGCGGCAGCTCAATCACTTGATTCCGCGAGTAATCCTTCCACAATGCGAATAACACGAGTGCGGTTTCATCCTCTTGAATAGGTAATCTTCTGCTGCCCTGCACGATATACGGATGCCAGCTTGAGCCTACTGTTCCATCTGGATTGTATTTGTGATACAAATACCCTTCAGGCGACAATGCCTGTGCGCAAAAATGGAAAAAAGGAGCTATTACACTCTGATACCCTGCCATAGACATCGCATCTGCAATAAGAGCGCCGTCACGCGGCCACATATAGCTGTAATGGTCTCGATTGTATTGCAGGATATCCGTATCATTGGCAGCTAATATAGCGCCTCTCTCATCCACCTGTGTTCTTACGAGAAGCAAGCTTTGTTTGAACATCTTCACCACATCATGCGGCAGATCACCAAGGTCTGATTCTGCTCGGCGAAGCCAGTGCTTCCAGTAAATAACCATCCGGCTAAGCAGCTTCTCCGGATGATTCTCCTGAACATACTGGTTCAGCTCTTTGACTTCCTCAAGATTTTGGCCGATTGACATCCAATAATAAATGGTTTTTTCGCTGTTTGGAGCGACGACTGTTCGGAAGCTGATCGTGCTGTCAACGGAACCCTGGGCAATYGAATTGCCCATAAGCACGCCGTCCTCCGCGTCACGCCATGTTCCTTCAGCGGACTGGAACCTCTTGATTCCTGTAGAATACTGCGTCATGCCGCCTTCATCTGAGAAACCGTTGAACATAAAGTAATTATTGCGTTTGTAGTGATACAGCGTGTGATTTTCAGGATAATAAACAGCGGTATCTCCAACCTCTGTCCCGTCGATCATCAAGTCCTGATGGAAAAACAAGCGTACTTCTTTTGTATCATTCGTTTTATTACGAATGACTACCCGTTTGATATAAATGCATTCCCGCTGATGAATCCCGTCGTTCATATAAAGCTCGATGCCTAAACCATCGTGCTTAGCCGTAATATTCGTAACCAAAGAATCCTCAATATAATCTAGATCAAACTTCCATCCCGGCTCATCCAGCCAGCTAAAGGCACCTTCTACCCATACGCCTAAGCGGCAATATTGTCCGCCTACGTGATTTAACTGCCCAACGAATGGATAATAAATATCCCGAATAAAACAATGTTGATCCAAATTAAGGAGCATCTTACCGTTGCCGATTACAAGATGACGGGCCATGATTCTTCGTTCTCCTTTCGATGCGCTAAAAGTTGTGAGTAAACGGATATATAGGCTTTGGCAGACCGATTCCAGCTGTAATCCTCGTTGCTGCCATTACTCACGATTTGCTTCCAGACTTCCTGATTACGATAAAGAGCCAGCGCTCTGCGCACGGTATTCATATAGTCGTGCGCATTGTAATTCGTAAAGCTGAAGCCGTTACCTTCGCCAGTATATTCGTTATAGGCTTGTACCGTGTCCTTTAGTCCTCCTGTCTCACGGACAATCGGGACGGAACGATAGCGCAGCGCAAGAAGTTGACTCAAGCCGCATGGCTCGAATTGCGAAGGCATGGCGAACATGTCCGAGCCTGCATAAATTCGGCGCGCTAGTCTATCATCATAACCGATCCATACAGCAACCTTACCCGGATGACGAGAAGCGGCATCATTGAAAAATTGCTCATATTGCCAATCACCCGCACCTAATATTACAAATTGCACATCTTCTTGGAGCAGTTCTTCAAATGTTGCCGTGATTAAATCAAAGCCCTTTTGCTCCACCAATCTTGAAACGATTCCGATAAGCGGAATATCTTCGGACTGCGTGAGCCCTAGCTCACGCTGGAGCTCCACTTTGTTTTTTCTTTTGCGATTCAAGGCATTTCGGAAAGGAATGGCAATAGCTTCGTCATTCATCGGATCAAACAGCTCATCATCAATGCCATTCACAATCCCGATTAAATCGCCTGAACGATACCTGAGCAAAGAATCTAGCCTCTCGCCGAAATAATCGGTTTGAATTTCTTGAGCATACGTACCGCTCACAGTCGTCAGCTTGTCGGCATACACGAGGCCGCCTTTCATACAGCTGCCTGCTCCATGAAATTCCAAGCTGTCCTCCAGAAACATATCATCACCGGCTCCAAGCAAATCCTTCAGGAGATCAATTCCAAATAAACCTTGATATTTTAAGTTGTGAATCGTAAATACGGATTTGGTATACGCCCAAGCCGGATCATAATAATATCTTGTCTTTAGGAGAAACGGAATGAGTCCCGTTTGCCAATCGTGGCAATGAACGATATCCGGATGGAATTCCATATACCGTACCGCTTCCATCACAGCAAAGCAGAAGAATACAAACCTTTCCGCATCATCCCCGTAACCATAAAGCCCATCTCTTTTAAAATAAAACTCGTTATCGATTAAATAATAAGTAATGCCGTCAAACTCCGCTCTAAGCAAACCGCAATATTGATTGCGCCAGCCAAACGACACGTTAAAATGAGTGACAAGCTCAAACTGCCCGATAAGTGCAGCAGGAATTTGTGCATACTTCGGCAATACGACTCTGGTATCAACGCCCCGCTTATTCAGCGCCTTGGGGAGCGCCCCTGCAACGTCGGCGAGACCGCCAGTCTTCGCAAGCGGTACAGCTTCTGAGGTTGCGAACAAAATGTTCATAGGATTCTCCTTTCTCATGGACGCCGCATCAGCAATGCATGAACCCAACTGGAATCTGATTTTATTTTCCGATCGTGGTAAATTGCATTTTTTCGCGGCAAATAAAAGCTTGAATAGGATGAGCGTAACGATTGCTTATATTAAATAATTTTCCGTTTTCCTGCTAAGAATGGCGAGCTTGCCGCTCCCCTAATATCACGATCCGCTTCAACGCGAACGTCTTTATCCAAAATACTGTGCTGTAAAAAGCTATTTTCTCCGATAACGCCATTTTGCATAACGATGCTATTGCTTACGATAGCGCCCTTCTGTACATGTACGCCGCGGAAAATAATGCTGTTCACTACGGTACCTTCAATACGGCAGCCGTTTGCAATTAACGAATTCGTAACTTTGGAATTACCCAAATACCGGGCAGGCGGCTCATCCTTAACCTTCGTAAATATAGAACCCGGCTGATAAAATAGTTCCTTCCAAACATCCGGATCTAATAAATTCATATTATTGCGATAATAGCTGCTAAGCGTATTAACTACACCCAAATATCCCTCATACATATACCCATATACATTAAGCTGATTCAATCTAGAGAATATCGCGTGGCGAACCAGATGATCCTGGCCTTGAGCAAGCGAGGTCTCTACTAGTTCCATCAGCAGCTCTTTGCGCATAACGTACATTTCCATAGAATTGATGTCACTAGACATCCGGCCATAGTGATCTTGAATGGCAGTGATTCTGCCTTCGTCATTCAACTTCACTTTACGAGCTTTGCCCATTAATATATCAGCCTGCTGCTTGCACACAACGGTGATGTCAGCTTCCCGCTCCAAATGAAAATCGATAACCTTCTCGAAATCGATATTGCAAACCATGTGGCTGCGTGTAMTGACAACATAGTCGAGTGATGACCGATTAAAATAATCACGCTGTTGATAGAAATGGTACAAATCTCCACGGCTAATTTCTTGAATGTCGTCAGTTGCTGGCGGGAGCACAAATAATCCGCTTTGACGATGCTGCAAATCCCAATGCTTTCCTGAACCCAAATGATCCATAAGTGAGCGGTATTTCGTATGCGCAAAAACGGCAACCTTGGAGATTCCGGAGTTAACCATGCTCGACAGTACAAAATCAATCAAACGATATCTCGCGCCAAAGGGGACAGTAGCAAGGCAGCGGCTTTGTGTTAAATGTTCCAGCTCATCAGTTTCATGAATTAAATTGATGACGCCCATGACTTTATGCTTCATGAGTGCTCCACCTCCTGCAGCAAATGTTCGTTCGTTACATATTGATCCACTGCAATAACGGTAATGGCATCATCATCTGGGCTTCCAATCGTTACACCCGCTTGAATGACGGCTCCTTCGCCAATAATCGCTCTATAAATGCGTGCGCCTTCGCCTATTCTTACGTTAGGCATGACGACTGATTCCGTAATGACTGTGTTTTTGGCTGCTTTGACGCCGTAGAACAATACCGAGCGATCAACAACCCCTTCAATCATGCACCCTTCTGTTATTAAAGAAGAAGATATCTGTGCACTTGCGCCAATATGTTGTGCTGGCTGATTTGGATTTACCGAATAAATGCGCCAATCGGCATCGGCAAGCTCAAGCGGAGGCTCATCGGCGAGTAAATCCATATTCGCTTCCCAAAGACTCTCGATTGTACCAACATCTTTCCAATAGCCCTTGAACGGATAAGAATGCAGCCGTTTTCCGTCTCTCATCATGGCTGGAATAAGATCCTTGCCAAAATCGTGGCTGGAGCTGCGGCTTGCTTCGTCATATATCAAATACTTTTGGAGCTCGGACCATGTAAAAATGTAAACGCCCATGGAAGCGATGTTGCTAGTCGGGTTTTTCGGTTTTTCCTCAAAAGCCGTAATTCGATCCTCATCATCGATGTGCATAACACCAAAACGGCTTGCTTCTTTCCAATCTACCTCAATCCCGGCAATCGTCACGTCTGCTCCTGAACGCTTATGATGCTGGAGCATTAAATCATAATCCATTTTGTAAATGTGGTCTCCTGAAATGATAAGTACATACTCAGGATTGTAAGGTTCAATAAAGGACATATTTTGATAAATTGCATTTGCCGTGCCTTTATACCATACGCCGCCTTTTTGTTTCATAAATGGCGGCAAAATGGTCATGCCGCCATCGCGGCGGTCAAGTCCCCATGGACTGCCAATGCCAAGATAACGATTGAGCTCCAGCGGTTGATATTGCGTCAGTACGCCCACAGTGTCAATTCCCGAGTGTGCGCAATTGCTTAACGTAAAATCAATTATTCTGTATTTGCCGCCAAAATAGACTGCAGGCTTAGCTAAATCCTTTGTCAGCACGCCCAGCCTTTTCCCTTCGCCTCCTGCAAGCAGCATAGCGATCATTTCTTTTCGGCCCATGGACACCAACTCCCTCTCAAATTGTGTTCCCCGGATCTAAGCTGAAGATCTGGAATGTCAGGGGGGGTAAGTGAAGCGTAATGCTTTGATTGTGACCGTGCCAAGCGACGTTTTCACTGGTGTATCCTTGTTGTGCCTGTGTTACCGTTCCGCCAAATGGCTTCTCATTGCTATTTATTAAAGAGCTGTAGAAACCTGGCTCTGGAACACCAATACGGAACTGTTTATAATCGTTTCTAGAAAAATTAGCAATAACAACGGAGAAATCAGTATTTCCGCGGCGGATAAAGGATATGACGGATTGTGCTGCATTATGAACATCAATCCATTCGAAGCAATCCGCCTGGCTGTCTCTCTCCCATAATGAAGGCTGATCAGTATAGATATGATTAAGAGCTTTCACATAATGGTGCATGCTGCGATGCATATCATATTCGAGCAGCATCCAATCCAGCATGTCGGCGTCCTTCCATTCATCGAACTGCCCCCATTCACTGCCCATAAACAACAGCTTCTTACCAGGATGCGTAATCCAATAGCCGTAGAACAAACGTAATTGTGCGAATTTCTCTTCGTAGCTTCCAGGCATTTTGTTTAGCAGAGAACGTTTGCCGTGGACAACTTCATCGTGCGATAGAGGCAATACATAGTTTTCCGAAAAAGCATAAAGGAGTGAAAATGTAATGAGATGGTGATGATGCGAACGTTCAGCCGGATCCAGTGCCATATAACGCAGCATATCGTTCATCCAGCCCATATTCCATTTAAAATTAAATCCGAGGCCGCCTTTGTAGGTAGGTGATGTAACAGCGGGCCATGCGGAAGAATCTTCTGCGAGCATCAAGGTATCGGGGTAATAATGAAACACAGTTTCATTAAGCTTCTTAAGGAAGCGGAGAGCATCTAGGTTGTCTGGGCCGCCCAGATAGTTGTAAGTATGCATTTCCGGCGGTTTGTCCATGTGTAAATTGATCATGCTGGCGACAGCATCAACACGCAACCCATCAATGTGAAATAAGTCCATCCAGTAGATGGCATTTGAAATAAGAAAGCTGACGACTTCTTTTTTCTCGAAATCGAAGGCAAGCGTCCCCCAGAGCGGCTTCTCCGCTCGATTGGCATCTGCCCCTTCAAAAATAGGTGTTCCATCAAAGAGACGCAGCCCATGATCATCTTTGCAGAAATGTCCGGGAACCCAATCCAAAATAACACCGAGTCCATGCTGGTGGCATTTGTCTACAAATCGCATCAGCTGCTTCGGAGATCCGTAACGACTCGTCGCTGCATAAAAGCCCGTAATCTGATAGCCCCAAGATTGATCTAGAGGATGCTCAGACAGCGGCATAAGCTCGATATGCGTATAACCCATTTCAGCTGTATACGGGATCAAGTCATCTGCTAATTCCTCGTACGTGTAATAATCCTCTTTGCCTTTAATTTTCCAYGAACCTGCATGCACCTCATAAATGAGCAGCGGATTCGTGTATGGAGGAAGCTCGCGCTTTTTCTCCTGCCATTTTGCATCATCCCATTTGTAGCCGTCTAAATGCGATACAATGGATGCCGTTCCAGGCCGACGCTCTGCAAAAAAAGCGTACGGATCAGCTTTTCTAATGATTTTGCCTTCTATGGTTACAATCTCATACTTGTATAATTCGCCTTCACCAATTCCAGGGACAAACAAGCTGTAGACGCCAGTCGTTCCGATCCTTGCCATTGCATGACGATTGCCAATCCATTTGTTGAATTTGCCAATAACCCGAACCTCAGCTGCGTTTGGTGCCCAAACCGTAAATCGAACACCTTTTTTACCATCCATTTCAACACGGTGGGCACCCATAAAACGGTAACTGTGGTATGAACTTCCTTCGTTGAATAAATAGAGATCCTTCATGGATAATCCGATAGGTGCCGTTTGAACCATTCTTGGTTTCACCCCCTGTTGGATGATTAATTACAAGTACTTTAATCATCTAAACACGAATCACTTTATCCACATTATACATGGTTTTGAAAAAAAACACAGTCGTTTTCATAGATTTCGACAATAATAATTAATCCGTGTCAGATTACGTAACATCAATCTTTTTCAGGACTCAGCGTTCGCTGTATGTAATAATGTTTAGCACAAAAACCTTTCGTTTTTGAGAGTTGAGTACATTTAATCCATTTGCAATTGGTAACTTGTTTCACTCTGCGCGGTCTTACAATGGAAGGATCACCGTGACGCAGCAAACGTTGATGGTGCATTGCACATAAATCTTTGGCTTTGATCGGCTTCGTACAGTTTTCTATGATGCAATGGTTCATATTCTGTCTCCCCTGTGTGTTAGCCTTCTGCTCATTTTTTCCACTTGAGGCTGTCTGCTTTCATATTATCGGGAAACGGAATGAGAATAAAGCCTGCTGGCGGAGTGTTACAGTTGATTTAGATTCAACTTATGACTATTTGCACCATAAAGGTATCGTTTCAGCGATCAAGTTTAATTAATTAAACTTATGAAACACTTTTGAAACATAATACGAAATGCCAAATTCATTGACTTGTTTGTTTAGAACGACTATTTTATACTTTTATTTGATTATAGGGTCGTGGAATGGGTTTAAGAGGAGTGTTTCGTATTGTCGGTTTACCATCATATCTTTCAGATCATGAATCAGCCTATGCTGCTAATGAGTCAAAATGAAATAGAGGTGCGCATAGAGGATGCGAACCAAGCTTTCCTTAGATTATGCGGTTATACGCTAAAAGAGCTGCAATCCAAAAAAAGCAGCTATTTGCTTCATAAATACAAGATCAACATTTCAAGGCAAGTGATGAGAAGCGAAGTTATTATTTACACCAAATCGAAACGAAAAATTTCTGTACGCATTGACCTGCAGCCTTTGCCAAGGAGCATTGATAATAAACTCCTTTATGCCTTCATTATATTCGAAGATCTATCACCATACAATTGGATTGAACAGCAAGCAGAAAGAAATAAAGTGTTGATCAGCGGAATTATTGATAGACATCATCATGTGCGTTTTCTAAGAGACAGGCTTGCTCCCTTTCAAATTGAGCCTAACCAGCAAATGCAGGACGAAACGCTGCTGCAATTTATTGCGGAAACGGATCATGGTAAAATTTTAAAAATAATACAAGAGGCTCACCTGCAAAAAAAAGAGCGCAGTCTTACGATTAAGACAAGCAAGCTAAGCGGAATCGAGTTTGAGTTGTCCGTTTCGTTTACACCCATTATTGACGGATTTGGCGACGTGCTTGAGTTTGCATTCGTCATCTGGGATCTGCGTCCTATCGATGATTGTAT
Source organism: Paenibacillus sp. TAF43_2 (assembly GCF_052113545.1). NCBI lineage: Bacteria > Bacillati > Bacillota > Bacilli > Caryophanales > Paenibacillaceae > Paenibacillus > Paenibacillus sp. TAF43_2. The sequence goes on along the minus strand of NZ_JBFRDK010000150.1, from coordinate 4,580 downwards.
CGAAGCTTCGATGAAACTGCGCATATGGATGGCCAAAAGAGATATAACCGTCGGTTATCTATCCTCATCAACCRGTATTTCCATTCAAACCATTTCCAAGCTCCGCAACGGGAAAATATTGAAGCCCCAAAGACTTACAGCAGAGCTGATAGCTTCGGAGCTTCAAGTGGATGTTCATGAAATTTGGTCAGAGATTAGAAAATAAGGTTAACTGATGAACGGCGTGAGCTCACCAGTATGGAAAATATGGAGCTCATGCATCGCTCTCGTACACGCCGTGTAGAACAGCTTTCTTTCGCTTTCACGTGAATAGATCTCATAGCTAGCATTGCTAATGACAACTGCATCAAACTCGACGCCTTTGGCTAAATAAGTAGGAATCACAATAATTCCTTTTTCAAACGTAACGGTTTCCTTTTCTACAAGGCGGAGCTTTGGAAAGTATGGCTGCAAAGACGCATGCATGCGTTTGCTTTCTTCCGCCGTTTTACATATGACCGCAATCGATTGATAACCGCCCAGCAGCAGCTGATTCATTCTCTCCTGCATTACCTCTATGAGCTGCATTTCGCTATCTGCTTTAGTGATTGTTGGTTCAGCGCCATCTCGGTTGAAGGCCTCTATCTGATCACCGCCTTCAATCATTCGGCTGGTGAATGACACAATCGGCTTCGTCGAGCGATAGCTTCTTGTTAAAATGATCTGCTCCGTCTCCTCCTCGCTATAGAGCTCAGATAACGGCTCAAAACCATTACCTGTTACAGCGTGAGCAAATATGGACTGATTGAGATCACCCAACACGGTCATTTTGCAGTTTGGAAAAATACGTTTTAAATAGTGGTACTGAAAAGGTGAATAGTCCTGCGCTTCATCAATAAATAAATGTTTAACCAATGTATTCGTTTGAAATCCTTCAAGCTTTTCTTTTAAATATAAATATGGAGTAGCATCCTCATAATAAATCTCTTTCTGATTGAGCTTTGCAATCGTTTGCTCACTAATTTCATTCCATTTTTCAGGTACTTGATGATCGCTGTTTTTAAATCGATCCAATATATTCGCATTATCCTCGAATAGTCTCTTATAAATCCCCGGCACATCCAAAAACAATAATTGCTTCACTCGTCTGCGCAGCTTCTTGAATTTTTTCTGCACAACCATCGCGGCTAAATAATCACGTTCGGCGTCAAAATCGTCAAATGTGTTTCCTGCAAAATGTTTTTTCCGTTCCAGATCTTCAAACGCCTTCGCATACGCCTCTTGATCCAGAAGCTCGATCTGTTCCTGAACCCAGTCCTGATCCCGTTCTTCACGGCTTAACCTCGTCAGCTCTTTCAGAATCCATTCCGCCGTAAGGCGTATCCGGTTTCCAATGGAAGACGAGCGCTCCAAACTGTAAAACTGCTCCGAGATTGCTGCTGCAGAAATCAATTTTCGTCCCATAAACGTAATTGCTTTAAAAGCTAGCCCCTCTTGACCAAGCTCGGCAGCATAATGATCAATCAAATGCATGAACGAATTGCTTGATTTATAAGTAATTCCAGCTATTCTCGCATCATAGCCTTGTTCATTAACCGCTGCGAGCGTATATTCCATTTGTGAGAATGGGTCCTCCAGGGCAAACGTTTGTCCTAGCCTGTGCTCGAGATATTGCTGATAGGTCGTTTGCTGCATATTTTGCTCGCCAAGTTCAGGCAATACGGTCGCCACATAACTGTTGAACATTGGGTTTGGTGAGAATAAAACGATTTGGTTCGCATTTAACCAGCCGCGATACCGATAAAGCAAATAGGCCACTCGTTGAAGCGCGGCTGACGTTTTTCCGCTGCCCGCAGCTCCTTGAACGATAAGAAGCCTTGCGCGCTCGTTGCGAATGATGCGATTTTGCTCGCGCTGAATCGTAGCTACAATGCTTTTCATTTGGGCATCAGACTGCTTGCCTAACACTTCCTGAAGCAGCTCATCCCCGATTGTGACACCTGTGTCGAACATACTGCGAATTTCAGCATCACGTATAATAAATTGACGCTTAAGCGACATTTCGCCCTTAATCGATCCGCTTGGTGTTTCGTACTGCACAGGACCCGGGCCATAATCGTAATAAAGACTCGACACGGGAGCCCGCCAGTCATAGATAAGGTACTCATATCCGCTTTCATCCAGCAAGGAGCCTACACCTAAATAAATCGGCTCTGATTTGAACTGCCCCTCCTCCTGGAGATCAATTCGACCGAAGTATGGAGAATGCTCAAGCTTATAAAGTGTTTTTAGCTGTTCCTCAGCATGGCGATGGCTTCTTTCACGCTCTGAGAGTACCTCTGCTTGCTGCTTCATGCTGGCATGCGACTCTGCTGATTCCGCCGCATCCTCAAAATTTAGTGTTACATCATCCCAAAAATTACGTCGGAAATCAACGATATCCTCGCGTATGCCGCCAAGCTGATTGTTGAATTGTTCTATCCGAGTGCGGATGAGATCCGTCACGTCAATGACACGCTGCTGCTCTTGTTCCAATTGTTCGTTAGAATTAGTCACTTTACCACTCCTTAACTATTAGTAAGGTTAACCAAGTCTTTGGCATACCATGTTTTAAAACGTAACATCCATTTTACCATCTTCTGCCGCCTAAATGAAACAACAATCAAAAGTTATTGCTCCGCTCCTAAGAAGCGTTTATAATGACAAAGGCAGAAAAACAACTCAGAAGTCTTATTAGTCAAGCAATTCGCGGTTCGAAAACTCCCGCGTTATCAAAACTAGGAGGTAACAAGAAACATGTTTAATTTATGGTTTGGCGCGATCTTCATGCTCGTGCATTTTTCGTTATTTCTTCTTTCGTATCGTTTTTTTGGCCGGGTAGGCATTTACGCTTGGATAGGAATGGCTACCGTGTTAGCCAACATTCAAGTCGTCAAAACAATCGATATCCATGCCTTCGGCATGATTATTGCTATAACGCTTGGCAATACGATGTACGGAACTATCTACTTGGCGTCAGATCTTCTTAATGAAAAGTATGGCGAAAAAGCGGCCAAAAGAGCCGTTTGGTTCGGATTCTTCACGCTTATTACTTCGACCATTATTATGCAGATGGCGCTTCTTTTTAATCCGTTAAATGAAGAATTTCCTCTGCAGGTTCAAGGTGCTATGGAAACGTTATTCGGACTAATGCCAAGAATTGCACTAGCAAGCTTATGCGCATATTTTGTGAGCCAATTTTTGGACGTCAAAATTTACTCCACTTTAAAACGTTTATGTCCGGCTCCTAATCAGCTCTGGATTCGTAATAATGGGAGTACTATGGTAAGTCAGCTAGTCGATACATTCATATTTTGCACCATTGCTTTTGCAGGCGCACCAGGCTATAGCAGCAAGCTTTGGCTCTCTATTTTCTTATCGACTTATGTCATCAAATTTATCGTATCCCTTTGTTCGACACCATTCTTATATGCTGCAAGAAACTTTACCTTTAAAGAAGAAAAGGAAAGTCTTCCGGGCTGATGCCATCTGGACAAGCTCGTAACTTATGATTCCTATAAGGTTGTAAAAGCGGGATGCCAACTGCCAGGCATCCCGCTTTCCTATTTGCTCACTATGATGTAAACCCAATATCATCTATCATTACTTTTCCTGATCCACTTACGAAACGAAACGTAATTCGGCTAATCTCATCCGCTTTTATCGCTAATCCGTCTGAGCTGAACAGCTCAAGCGGCAGCGTGTAGGTTTGAAATATAGGCTCCGAAGATTCTTTGTATTTCTCATCCTTAATGCGCTCCTCCATCCAAGGGAAAGCCATAAAAGCAGTATACGTTGGCGGCGCTACAGGCATAACTTTATCTAAGCCTAGCTCTATACTCTCGCCTTCAGTCGTCGTAAGCTCAATCTCTATGACCGGCAGCGGCGGCGGTTCAGTGAGTTCTAATGCGTTATTAGCAGCATCCGCTTTGTCTTTATCCTCTACAGCAATCAAGTCACGTTCAAGATTTGCCATCGAAAATACAAGATTGCCCTCCGTTATTTCTGCGGCTTGATCAATCGTTTTTGGCGATAATTCCAAAGCATATTCCGCCCCAGGCTCCGACCATTCCAGCTCAATTCCTTTTGTACCTTTGTTTTTGCCATCGCGGTCTTCAGCTGATGCGATGCTCCAATCGATCATTCCAGCAACACTCGCCTTGCCGCCATTCTTCAGCGCTGTTTTTTGTTTGCCATCATCATACCTAGCAATCTCTGTAAAATCGGACGATTCAAATCGATTGGTATACGCAGTATTTGGGAGCCAATCAAGTCCAGACCGATAATCTTCAAAAAGCTGCTTATAGCTGTTTTCTCCTAGCAAAGTAGCTTGCAAAAATGCGGATACATACACTTTGGAAACTTGACGCTGATCCTCAGCTGCAAGCAGTTCCTTACGACTCAAAAACAGGCCTCCCGGCGGACGCTCATCCATTCTCCCCCAATCAGAATTAAATTGACTGTGATTAGCATCCGCGATATAAAGAGCTGCCTTAAACTTATCTGTTGACTCTTGGAACTTCGTTCTGCTGTACTGTCGATCACCGTAAAAATTGTTTACA
>NZ_JBFRDK010000149.1:0-15719 GCF_052113545.1 Paenibacillus sp. TAF43_2 | reverse complement strand
GCGCTTACTAGAAGTGTATACCATTGCTCTCTCGTCATAAGTTCCGATTGCTTCACCGCATCCTTGCAGGCTGCTATCCGCTTAGGATTAACAGTGCCGATTACAGGCTGAATACGAGCGGGATGCTTCATTAACCAAGCTAGTACGATGGCTTCCGGTGTCGTTTCATTTTCTTCAGCTATTTGTTGTACGAGAGCAGCTGTTTTCAATTCTGACTCCGTTGCGTTCTCGGATACTCTTCCAGAAAATTTCCCCTGTGCCAGTGGCCCCCATGCTTGAATTTGTATATTTTCCATTTGCATCAATTCCATAAGACCTTCAGCAAAGTTGTCTTTTAAACCTGCCTTTTGGTTGACATGCACACCTTGATCGATGAAATCATGACGGAGTAGACTCATCTCCAGCTGATTTACGACAATAGGATCAGGCAGCGAGCGCTGCAGGAAACGAATTTGTCCCGGGCTCATATTGGATACGCCAAAGTTGCGGACCTTGCCGGATAATTTCAGCTTCGTAAAAGCTTCTGCAATTTCATCCGGCTCCATAAGCGGATCAGGGCGATGAAGCAGCAAAACATCTAAGTATTCTGTGCCAAGCCTCTCCAATATGCCATCGACAGACGATAAAATATGCTCTTGCGAGAAATTGAAGCGACCAGGTAAAATGCCATCGGATAGCTGAATGCCTACTTTGGATTGAATAACGAGCTGCTCGCGAAGCTTGGGCTGCTTTTTAAGAATTTGACCGAATACGGATTCTGCTTTGCCTCTTGTGTAAATGTCCGCATGATCATACATCGTAATTCCGATTGATAGCGCGGCTTCTATCGCTTCCTCTGCTTGCTTGATATGATCAGGTGTAATCGGGTCTGCAAGATCCCAGCTTCCGCCAAAACCCATACAGCCTAACACAAGACGGCTGTCGGATATTCCACGACGCTCTAAGGGCATCATTTTCATTCGTAATCAACCTCCAAAATTTATATTCACTCTGTGACGATTTCTATTATACCTTTCTATTTCTGTACATATAAGCACTGAAAAAAAGTTCACTAACTAACCTTAGGGCGTATACGGCATGAAAGCATCACTGTTTCATATGATAGATTGCAAGCGCTTCATATAGATGCTACATTACTAGTATTACATATCATTTGAGTAAGCGGATAAAAAAGCATATTTATTAATAGGAGGAATATCGTTTGGCACTCATTACTTGCAACTTTTTTTCTGAGGCACTGGGCCTCAGTACATCGATGACCGTTATTTTGCCGCAGCAGACGACATCGCAAATTGGTATGAATAATCGCAGCAGTCAGAAGCTTCATAAAACGTTATATTTACTGCATGGCTTATCTGATGATGATACCATTTGGATGCGCAGAACTTCTATCGAACGTTATGTAGCCGAGCAAGGTTTTGCGGTTGTCATGCCGAATGTGCATCAAAGCTTTTATACGGATATGGCATATGGCAATAAATATTGGACGTTTCTAACCGAAGAGCTTCCGGCCGTTGCTCGTTCTTTCTTCCCGCTATCTGATGCCCGTGAAGATAATTTTGTTGCTGGCTTATCGATGGGCGGTTATGGTGCATTCAAATGGGCGTTAAGGCATCCGGATCGTTTTGCCGCAGCTGGCAGCTTATCCGGCGCGCTGGATATGGCGGATATGGTGAAACGGAGCGAATTGACTGATCTGAAGCGTCTGTTCCATCTCATATATGGTGATAAAGAAATTAAAGGCACGGATGATGATTTGCTGCATCTTATAGCGGGGAGTGCCAAGCTGGATTCGGCGGCTAAGCCTCTGCTCTATCAGTGCTGTGGTACAGAGGATTTTCTATACAATGATAATATCGCCTTCCGTAATGCGAGCGAGAAGGCGAATTATCCTTTAACTTATGTTGAAGGCCCAGGCAATCATGAATGGAGCTATTGGGACACGCATATCCAGCATTTCTTAGATTGGCTGCCAAAACAAAACGAATAAGAAGGAAGCTATCATGCCGAGAGGCTGGTAGCTTTTTTTTATTCGAAGGGTTGCAAAATGTATCCGCTACCATTATGATTTGGTTAGGATTAATGTATGAGTGTAAGGATGAATAAATATGTTAATTCAACTTTTATCAAAGTCTATTTATTCTATTATATTGAAGCGAGGTCGATTCATTTGGCAAACCGTATAACCATTAACGCTGATTTGGCTGCAGGTACGATTAATCGCAATATTTATGGACATTTCTCTGAGCATTTGGGACGTTGTATTTATGAAGGGATATGGGTAGGCGAGGATTCTCCTATTCCGAACACTAACGGGATTCGCAATGATGTAGTCGCAGCGCTTAAGCAGCTGAAAATTCCAGTTCTTCGTTGGCCGGGCGGCTGCTTCGCGGACGAATATCATTGGAAGGATGGCATTGGACCGCGCGAGTCGCGCAAGCGGATGATCAACACCCACTGGGGCGGTGTTGTTGAGAACAATCATTTTGGCACGCATGAGTTTTTGATGCTGTGTGAAATGCTGGAATGCGAGCCTTACATATCAGGAAACGTGGGCAGCGGCACCGTTCAGGAAATGTCGGAGTGGGTAGAGTACATGACATTTGACGGCGTATCGCCAATGGCAGAACTGCGTACAGAAAACGGCAGGGAAAAGCCGTGGAACGTGAAATATTTTGGCGTCGGCAACGAGAACTGGGGCTGCGGCGGCAACATGCGTCCTGAATATTATGCGGATCTGTATCGCAGATATCAAACCTATGTGCGCAATTATGGCGATAACAAAATTCATAAGATCGCTTGTGGTCCAAACGTAGATGATTACCGCTGGATGGACGTTGTCATGCGGGAAGCGCATGGGATGATGGACGCGATATCGCTGCATTATTACACCATTCCGGGTGAGTTTTGGACACAAAAAGGTCCAGCAACAGGTTTCTCCGAGGATGAATGGTACGGTACATTAAAGAAAACCTTTTATATGGACGAGCTGATTACACGTCATTCGGCTATTATGGATCGTTATGATCCGAAGAAGCGAGTTGGCCTTATGGTTGATGAATGGGGTACGTGGTACGATGTGGAGCCGGGTACAAATCCAGGGTTCCTGTATCAGCAAAACACGATTCGTGATGCGCTGGTTGCTGGAATTACGCTTCATATTTTCCACGATCATTGTGACCGGGTACAAATGGCTAACATTGCTCAGGTGATCAATGTGCTGCAATCGGTCATTTTGACTGAGGGTGAGAAAATGGTGCTGACGCCAACGTATCACGTTTTTGATATGTATAAGGTGCATCAGGATGCAACGCTTCTTACCACGTCGATTGACAGTCAGGATTATGCGCACAATGACCAGAAGATTCCGCAAGTATCCGTATCTGCTTCGAAGGACGCGAGTGGCCGCATTCATGTAAGCTTGTGTAATTTGGACAATCAGTCCGAAGCGGATGTGGAGATTGATCTTCGCGGCCTAGCAGGCGCAGGGCTTAAGGTTTCGGGTACAGAGCTTACAGCCTCCATTAAGGATGCGCACAACACGTTTGAAAATCCGGAAGCTGTTGCGCCAACCGCATTTCAAGCTTTCACTGTTAATGGATCAAAAATTAGCGCGAAGCTCTCGCCAATGTCGGTAACAGTGCTAGAGCTGATCTCGGAATAGGGATACCACCAGCGATGAGCAGCAAAAATGCGTGCAAAGGCTGTCGTGATGATTACATTGTCACTGACGAGCAGATCGATCGGATTTTGGCGGCGCCGATGTTCCAGTCCGAAATTAGTGTGCCGGATGATGTGTACGAGCAGCGACTGCAGCAATGTAGAAACTGCCCCAAGTTTCAATATGGTACAACATGTATCGTATGCGGGTGTTTCGTACGTATTGCCGCCAAATATAAAGAACGTGCTTGTCCGAATCCTGGGGATAGCCGCTGGTCGAAATATGCATAAAAATATATGAATAAGGATCTTAGAGCTGCTCTCTGTCTATATAGAGAGCAGCTCTATTTATTTTTAAAAAGGAACGGCGGAAATTCATAACTTTTAACCTGATATTGCAAATACATTCCAAATTCATCTTTGTACAATAAAACTATCGATTGGATTGCTAAATGGTTATGCACATCTCTCATTACTATTCTATGTATATGGAAGGGACGATTTCATTGAAGAAATGTAAGCGTTTTATGTCGGCTGGTTTAATCATTTTATTGCTTGCTATGGCACTCCCAAGCTTTGCGTTTGCAGCGGATACGCCGGTGTTCGCACTCACCCAGGAGAAATCGGATAAAGATATTAGAATCGTCGTTACTGCGGATAAGCTAACCGATATGTACGCTTATGAGGTGAAGCTGTCATTTGATGCAAAGAAGCTTCGTTTTAAGAGTGCCAGCAGCAGCATTGCAGGATTCTCGATATCGCCGATCGTCGAAGGCAATCAAATTGTGTTTGCTGCGACGAAGATAGGGAACAAAGCAGGCGAGAATGGTAAAAGCGTATTATCCAGCTTTCTATTCGAGCCAATAGGAAATGGAGATACCGAGGTATTGCTCACGGATGCGAAGCTTGTAAAAAGCACCCTCGATTCCAGTACGCTGAAGCCTAATGTGAAGCTTACCGCAAACCTAGGAAATTCAGCGCTGTCATTCAAAGATATTGCGGAACACTGGGCAATCGCATCCATTGAGCGGGCTGTTCAGCTAGGGTTTGTTAATGGTTATACGGACGGAACCTTCAAACCAAATGCACAGGTTACCCGCGCGGAATTTGCAGCGATGCTCGTCCGAGCACTAGATTTGAAGGCTGATCTTGCAGCAGATGTATCGTTTAAAGATGCAGGCAGCATACCAAGCTGGGCTTCCGCTTTTGTTGGTACTGCAGTAAAAGCTGGCATTATAACAGGGTACGAGGACAATACGTTCCGCCCTAGCAAGCCAATTAATCGCGCGGAGATTGCGGTAATGGTCGTTAGAGCGCTCGAATGGAAGGTTGATCAGGCGAAAAAATCGTCGTTTGCAGATCGGAGCCAAATTCCAGCTTGGGCGGAGCCTTCTGTAGCGATGGCTGCTGAAGCGGGCATCATCAAAGGCAGAGGCGAAAATAAGTTTGCACCAAGCGCTAATGCGACTCGGGCTGAAGCCGTTACTCTCTTGCTTGCTTTGATTGACACAAAGCAATGAAAAAAACGATTCTAGTGATTATCGTTTTTTTGTCAGCTACGGTCTTGGGTTTGTTTTTCATATTAAATTCGGATCAAATGAGCGGCAATGCAGGGGATAAGCTGGATGCATCCGCGCTGGAGAGCGTATTAAGTGTGAATCAGGAGGCTGCTTTGCACCGCAAAGCGACTTCAGGAGTGAAGGCGCCTGCCTTTACGCTCAAGGATCTGAACGGAACAACCCACACCGTAGCGGGCGCAGAAGATAAACCGATTGTATTGCAGTTTTGGGCGAGCTGGTGTGAGGCATGCAGTGTTGAAGCTCCCACCTTAAAAAAGCTGCATGAGAGATATGAAGATAAGGTCGATTTCTATGGCGTCAATCTATCATCAGAAGAAAAACAAGCAAGCGCAATTAAAACGTTCATCGAGGAAAATGAATGGCGGTTTACGAATTTACTGGATGCCAATAAACGTGCCTCTTATTTATACGAGCTGCATGCGCTGCCAACCACATTTATTATCGACACGGACGGCACGGTACTGGATACGTTTCATTTGATAGATCCGATGGAGTTTGAGAGCAAGCTGGAAATGTTAACGGAGGGGAGGTGAGCTTGCATCATCTACTAGCAGCTGAATTGAAACGCAAGCTTAGCATGAGCTTGCGTTTGCAAGAACTAAGATTGAGGAGTGAAGCTGGATGCGGTTCAGTGCCAGGCTGAAATCAATGATTGTTTTGCCGCTCATTTTTTCAATGTATGTAAGCATCTTTCTGCCAGCAGTTCATGTAGAAGCTGCGACTGGAGCAGAGCCGGTTTTTTTCGAGGATCATTTCAATCGTTCCATCATTAATGAAAATTGGACGGTCATCGATGGAATATGGTCAACGGCAAATGGCAAAATGACGGGAGAAAGCGGATCGGGATCTAAAGCTTTGGTTAAGCAAACCGAAATACAAGATGGCACCATGGAGGCAGATATAAGCCTTGCCAGTCGAAACGGTGATGCGGGATTGCTTTTCCGAACGGTTAGCGCAGCGCCAGGGGCGGACAATGTGAAAGGTTATTACGCAGGCATTTCCGCCCAAGGAACGGGCAGCGTATTTCTAGGCCGTATGGACAACAAATGGACTGAGCTGAAGCGAACTTCGATAGCGATTAATCCTAATGTAGTTTATCACTTTAAAGTTAGCGTAGCCGGATCGCAAATTAAGTTTTATGTCGATGATAAGCTGGTGTTGGAACAATCGGATACGACCTATACGAAAGGTCAGGTCGGCGTAAGGCTTTACCAATCCCAGCCGACCTATGACAATCTCAAACTTTCAAATGATAAGGGGGAGCTCGCATTTACGGATTCATTTGATGCCCCAGCGGATGGGCTCACATTGCCGAGTTGGCATGCTGCTCAAGGCGAGTGGAAATTGCAATCGGGCGGGATAACCGTAAACGCTGGCGCAAATCAGGCTTTGCTCGTAAAGGATACGGTGTTCACCGATTTTACAGTGGAGACCGATATTAAGCTGCCGCTAGCTGCGGGTACAGCAGGACTTTTGTTTCGAACTAAGCAAAGCGGTGAGGGAAAGGTGCCCCAAGGTTATTTTGCAGGACTGCGAAATGATGGCAACTTGGTTCTTCGCCGGCTAACGGATAAGTGGACCGATCTGAAAGTCGTTAAGGCGCTGGATACGGTCACTGCGAACAAGTTTTACCAATTGAAGGTCGTAACCTATGGAAATGGCATCAAAATATATGTGGACGATATGCATAATTCCATTTTGGATTACACCGATGACAGTGAACAAAAGTTTACTTCAGGCGGCATTGGGGTATGGGCGGATGAGTCTGAGCCACTGTTTGACAATTTTATTGCAACAGATTATGCCGTACCGGCGGAGTCGTTCCAAGAGCTGGTCAAAAATAAAGATCCGCTTGTACAAACACCGTTTGTGCCGCTTCCGCTTGGATCGGTTAAAGCTGATGGTTGGCTGCTTAAGCAGTTAGAGCTAATGAAGGATGGTGCAACCGGATACGCAGAGGATTTATACGGAGAGCTCAGCACAAATTCGGAGTGGCTGGGTGGAACAGCGCCAGAATCGAACTGGGAACGTCCTATCTATTATGTGAAGGGATTGGTCGCGCTCGCTTATACGCTTGACGATCCGGAGCTGATTGCAAAGTCGCAAAAATGGGTCAATTGGATGTTGAACAGCCAGCGTGATGACGGCTTCTTCGGTCCTGCCAGCGACAATGATTGGTGGCCGCGCATGGTTGCTATTTATGTGCTCAAGGATTATTACGAGGCGACAAATGACAAGAGAGTGATTTCTTTTCTTACGAACTATTTTCATTACCAGCTGAACAATCTAGACCAGCGTCCGCTTAGGGATTGGGGACAAATCCGCAGCGGCGACAATATGAATGTCGTGCTCTGGCTGTACAACCGTACGGGAGATGAGTTTCTGCTGCAGCTCGCTGAGAAGCTGCATAAGCAAGGCGGTGATGAGACTGGCATTTTTACGAACGACCATTTTTTAACAGCCGCTAAGATTAATCCTGACAACTTTTACTCGCAGCATACAGTCAACGTCAATCAATCGATTAAAACCCCCTCTATTTATTATCAACTATCGAACAATGAAGCAGATAAGCTTGCATTTCAAGCAGGCGTAGAGCATCTGAATCAATCACATAATCAAATTACCGGCATGAATTCAGGAACAGAGATGCTCGCAGGGTTAGCTTCAACGCAAGGGGTTGAGCTTTGTGCCATTGTGGAGCGGGTACACAGCAACGCGGTTGCAGCCATGATTACCGGTAATCCCGCAATCGGAGATGCGCTGGAGAAAATTACTTTTAATTCGCTACCGGGTGCAATGAGCAAGGATATTAAAACCCATCAATACTATTCGCTGCCGAATCAAGTGCAAAGCGGCGTAACCGATCATGGCTTTAAGCAAAATTACGGAAATGGCACCGTTCAGTCGCCTTATTCGGGTTATCCTTGCTGTCGTTTCAATATGCATATGGGCTGGCCTTATTTTGTGAAGGACATGTGGGCGGGTACTTCGGATGGCGGGCTTGGCGTTATTGCCTATGGACCGAGCCGCGTATCAGCCAAAATCAATGGAGCGAATGTAACCGTTAAGGAAACGACGAACTATCCGTTCGAGGATCAAATTCGGTTTACGATTGAGGAAGCGTCCAAGAGTGTGCAATTCCCGCTGAAGCTGCGTATTCCGGAATGGACGGACAAAGCGGTTATTACGGTGAACGGACAGCCGCAAGAGGCAGCAGTATCCGGGCAATATTTTACGATTGATCGGCAATGGATAAAAGGCGATACTGTTGTTTTGACGCTGCCAATGGAGCTCAAAACGTCGACTTGGGTCAATAATTCAATTGGCATCGAACGAGGACCGCTCGTATTCTCTCTGAAAATCGATGAGAACTGGGTAGAGCAGTCTAATCCAGCGCCGCAAGTGAAGGCGCCTGGCTTCAAGGAATACAGCATCAATGCGCAGTCGCCTTGGAATTATGGTTTGCTGCTTGATCGCGACAACCCAGCAGAATCGATTCAGGTCATCGTATCCGATATGCCGGATAATCCGTTCATACAGGAGACTACCCCGATAAAGCTAATTGCGAAAGGGAAGAGAATCCCGTCATGGGGCAAAGCAGCTAACGGGGTATCAGCCGCAGAGCCGCCGGTGGGTCCAGTATATTCCGCAGAGCCTACGGAGGAAATTACGCTTGTTCCGTTTGGAGCGGAAAACCTGCGGGTTACTTATTTCCCTGAGGTGACTGAGGAAACGGGCATTCAACCTTATAAATACGAGGCGGAAAACGCCCAGCTGTTCAAGGCGTCGGCTCGCAGCAATAATGTGCATGCATCAGGCTCAAGCTACGTTGGCGGCATCGACTATGCCGACAGCTACGTTAACTTTAATCAGGTTGAGGTTCCAGCAGCAGGGACGTACAAAATGTTTATTTGGTACGCGCAGAATACGGGGAATTACCAGCCAGCTGCTGCGAAAATTATGGTTAATGAAGGCGAAGAGCAATCCATACAGCTCGCAGGGACAATTAATTGGGGCAGATTTATGGCTTCAAGTATCAATGTTGAGCTGAAGGAAGGGGTTAACTCGATCAAGTTTATGCGGGGTTCTGGACCAAATCCAGGCTTTTATGAGTTAGACTACATCGCATTGTCAGCAGTTAGTAAAGAAGCTGTTGAGCCTTCGGATCAAGGGACAGCTGTACTGACAGGTGCTGCAAATGTACCGAGCGGTGCTGATCTGAATCTTACCTTCGCGGTTCGAAATGTTACGGACAGCGTATATCAGAGTGTTTATGCACAGGACGTTACGGTAACATTTGATCCAAGCAAGCTCAGCTTCTCGGGTGCGACACCACTACGGGAAGGGCTGCAAGTGCTTGAGCCTAAAGAGCTTGAGCCGGGCAAAATTCGGATATTAGCCTTTGGAGAGGGGGCAGCCCTTTCGCCAAACGAAGACTGGCTGAAGTTGACTTTCCGAGCTGGCATAGCAGATGAAACGGTAAATACCTCTATAACGGTAACCGACGTTAAGCTTGCAAACGCAGAAGGGCAGGAGCTGCTGCTGCTTGAAGCTCAGCATCATCTTCAGATACAGGCAGCTCCGGGTGATAAGTCTGCACTGCTGGCGGCATTATCGCATGCGCAAGCTTTGTATGATGGAGCGGAAACAGGAACAGAACCGGGACAATATCCTCCTGCGATGAAGCAGCAGCTGCAATCGGCTATCAACAAAGCGAAGCTGGTTGCTGGTGACGAGAAGGCAACGAAAGCTGAAATTGCAGCCGCGATTACGAAGCTGAATGCTGCAGTAGAAGACTTCCTTGCCGGTGTCATCAAGCCAAGTAACGGTGACGTGAATCATGATAATAAAATTACAGTTGGCGATTTGGCAATTGTAGCATATTCGTATGGCAAATCCAGCAGCGATCCGAATTGGCAGCAGTTCCAAAAGGCAGATTTGAATCATGATGGCAAAGTGGATATTGAGGATCTTGCATTACTCGCTCGTTTGATTCTTGGCTAAACGGTACAAGGGGGAAGGCGCATCACTTCCTCCACTAGATTTGGGTATCGATACTATGAATCTTTGGAGGTTCCGTTCATGTTGAATATAAGAAAAACAATGAGTACGCTTGTGGCATTATCTATGATATTTAGTATAGTAGCTTCCGCAATCTCCTATGCACCCCGGGCTGCGGCAGCAGATGCAGGGGGAATGGCAGCTTCGCAGCAGCATGGGCTGATGGCTGAATATTTCACTGCGGGAGGGCCGCCCAATTTTGCTTTTGGAACCTTTAAAGGAGCTGGCTACGATTCGAATTTGGATATTTCCAATTTAGAGCCGGCCATCAAAATGTTTACAGGACAAGAAGATCGCGTCGGCATCAGATGGACGGGTTTCATTCAGCCTAAGCTCTCTGAGGACTACACCTTTTACATTACAGGTGATAATGGCTTCCGCCTTTGGGTTGATAATAAGCTTACGATCGACCACTGGATAGCGGACTGGGACAAAGAGCAAACTTCAAAGCCTGTCACTTTGGTTGCAGGTCAGAAATACAGCATTAAGCTGGAGTTGTTCGAAGACACGGGCGGCTCGAATGTTCACTTGCGCTGGTCTAGCAAGAGCTTAGCGAAGGAGGCAGTTCCAACAGAAGCGTTTTACTTGCCAGACGGTTTCGCGCTTGGAGGTATCGTGTCCGAGGATGGTCTGCAAGTTGAGCTGCCATTCCAAGAATCTTTGAAGCCAATCACTCCTGAATTTGTTAAGCATCTGAAATTGCGTATCGTGACGGGCGATTTGCCTATTCTGTCGGCAGCTTTGAAGGATGGGGACGATAAAGTCGTCACCGTACTGCTGAAAGATCCAATGTACTCTAAGGATGTAGGCAATGTTAAAGTAATCTACGATGGCAAAGGCGGACTGGAAACGGTGGCGGGAGCTGCTGTAGCTAGCTTCGATAAACCTGTCTACAATGGTTCGAAATATCAGATCATGTCCCCTTGGGCGGAGGATGTAGACAAAGAAAACGTTCTGCCTGAATACCCAAGACCTCAATTAGCGCGTGAAAAATGGATGAATTTGAATGGAGAATGGGAGTTCCAAGCAGCCCAGAAGGGAGAAGCTGTTCCTGTAGGCCAAGTGTTGAAGGAGAAAATTCTCGTTCCGTTTGCAGCAGAAGCAAAGCTTTCGGGCATTAACCGCGTGGAGGATCTCATGTGGTATAAGCGCTCCTTTACCGTTCCAGAGAACTGGAATGGTGATCGAGTGAAACTGAATTTCGGAGCGGTTGATTACTTGGYAACGGTGTATGTGAATGGACAATCGGTAGGCAGCCATAAGGGAGGTTATACCTCATTTAGCTTTG
The DNA here is from genome assembly GCF_052113545.1 of Paenibacillus sp. TAF43_2. NCBI lineage: Bacteria > Bacillati > Bacillota > Bacilli > Caryophanales > Paenibacillaceae > Paenibacillus > Paenibacillus sp. TAF43_2. The sequence continues at coordinate 4,130 of NZ_JBFRDK010000149.1, read as the reverse complement.
ATATTACGGATTATCTTGTGCCGGGGGACAATGAGCTTATCGTGCATGTTCTGGATGAGACGGATATGGGGGCAGACCAAGCGGTTGGCAAGCAAACGGTCAAAAAACTCGGCGGAATTTGGTATACCTCCGTATCGGGTATATGGCAAACGGTGTGGCTTGAGCCTGTAGCAGCTGCACATATCGATAAACTCGATATGGCAACAGATATTCAAAACGGCATCTTGAAGCTGAAGGCAGCTGCTATCGGCGTTGAAGGACAAACGATTGAAGCGGTTGTTTTGGAAAATGGAAAAGTGGTGGGAACCGCAACAGGAGCAGCTGGAGCTGAGATTGCTGTGGCAGTTCCAAATGCACGGCTTTGGTCCCCAGATGATCCATATCTATATGATCTAAAGGTGTATCTGAAGGATGGAGCACAAACAGTAGATGAGGTTTCAAGCTATTTTGGCATGAGAGAGATTACGCTCGGCAAGGTAGACGGTATAACAAGGCCGCTAGTAAATGGGAAATTCGTCTTCCAGATGGGGCCGCTTGATCAAGGTTTTTGGCCGGACGGCATATACACGGCACCTACGGACGAAGCATTGAAATTTGATATTGAGGCGGTTAAACGCGTCGGCATGAATACGATTCGCAAGCATATTAAGGTAGAGCCCGCTCGCTGGTATTATTGGGCTGATAAGCTAGGCGTACTCGTATGGCAGGATATGCCGAGCCTTGAGGATCGTCAAGGAAATAAAGGGTCAGATATTACACAAGCAACGAAGACGCAGTGGTTTAAAGAATACAAAGAGATGGTCGATCAATTGCGCAGCGTTACATCGATCATTGTGTGGACGGTATTTAATGAAGGCTGGGGACAATTCGATCAAGGAGGCCAACTGACGAAGGATGCTACCAGCTATGTAAAAAGCCTTGATTCGACTAGGCTCGTTAACAGCACAAGCGGCTGGTGGGATGCTGGCGTCGGCGATTTGAATGATATTCATCGCTATCCTGATCCCGGCGCTCCGAATTACAGCGATACAAGGGCAGCTGTGCTTGGCGAATATGGCGGTTTAGGCTTGCATGTCCCAGGGCATGAATGGAGTCCGCTCGTATTCTCCTATCAATTAATGAATAGCAAAGAACAGCTGACTTCTACTTATATCGCTTACATCAATAGGCTGAAACAGCTGAAGGAATCAGGCCTGAGCGCAGCCATATACACACAAATTACAGATGTGGAATATGAAATTAACGGCTTATTGTCTTACGATCGCAAGGTTGAAAAAATGGATTTTGATCGAATTGCGACCGCGCACCGTGAGCTCATAGGCACAGCAACCAAAGGGGATTTGCTCGCTGAAATTGCCAGAGCAGAAGGCATGTTGAATCTCGCGAAAATGGGTGCAGGAGCCGGCGAATATGAGCAATCGACTGCTGACTCCTTTAAAGCTGTCATTGATTCAGCCCGCGAGACAGCTCAGAATGATGCTGCAATGCCTGCGCAAATTCAAACCGCCCTTAAATCTCTCCAAAGCGCGCGTGAGCAATTTTTTGTATCGGTGAAAGATCCCATTCCAGCGGGTTCTTCCGTTGATCCGTTTAATGAGGCGACGCTAGACAGTGCTTGGTCTGTCTTTAAGGCAGACAACTCCAAATGGTCGCTGACACGCAAACCAGGCTTTTTAAGCTTGGACACTTCACCAGGCGACACGTTCGGAAATTCAAATAACTTGCCGAACATATTTTTAAAGGATGCGCCAGCAGGCGACTTCGTCATTACAACAAAAGTGGAAGCTCCTGTACGCAAAAACTTCCAGCAAGCGGGACTGTTCATTTGGCAAAATGAGGACAATTACGTCAAGCTGGGCCATGTTTGGGATACGGAAGCAACAACTGGCAAAAGCCTCGAAACCGCATATGAGAAAAATGCGGTTTATGTTAAAGCGACAAACATGGTCAGCCATCCAGGTTACGATACGTCCTATTTGCAAATCAAAAAGGTAGGCAATGTCGTTTCTACTTTCTATTGGGATGGCAGCGCATGGAAACCTGCGGCAGACCCGATGACCGTTAATTTAAGCAATTTGAAAATCGGATTCTATGGCCTATCTTCGGGTGATAAAACTTCAATCCAAGCGAATTTTGATTATTTCTCGGTTGGTCCTGCTCAATTGTCGGATAAAACAGCGCTTCAAGCGGCAGTTGTATCTGCTGAAGCCAAACTTAACTCCGCTGTTGCAGGCACAGAACCCGGTCAATATCCGCAGTCAGCCAAAGATGCATTTGCTGCTTCAATCGCAACAGCTAAAGACGTATTGGCTCTTGCATCTGCAGACCAAGCGGCAGTAGATGCAGCGTTGGCGGCACTCGGCAAATCGGTTGCTGATTTCGCAGCTTCTGTTGTACCTCCTGCTGTGAAAGACGCGAGAGCTACGATTGCCGGAGCGGCACTGGTGAAAGCGGGTCAATCCTTCGATGCAACGGTTGGATTGTCAGGCGTAACGGAGGAGAAATATTCAAAGCTGTATGCGCAAATTTTAACAGTTAGCTTCGATGCTGCGAAATTAACGCTGACTGGCGCAACCTCCTTGCAGCAGGATTTCAGCATCCTTGAGCAAAAGGTTATCGAGCCCGGCAAGATGAGGATTGTAGCGGCAGGTCAAGGCAAAGGCATTGATGCCAATTCGGAATGGCTGAAGCTGAGCTTCTTGGCAGCTGTTACGGGGAGCACAGGCAATACAGCCATTCAAATTAGCGACTTTACGGTTGCAAATCACTTGGGAGAAGAGCTTGAAGCAAAATCAGCTTCCCATACGCTGCAAATTAGCTCCGTCGTTGATGTGACAGGCTTAAATCAGGCGATAGCCGCAGCGGAAGCGATTTATGATGGAGCGATAGTTGGTACACAGCCTGGTCAATATCCGGCAGCAGCAAAATCAGCGTTCGGTGATGCCATTGCAGCAGCGAAAGCCGTTGCCGTTAACCCGAATGCAAGCGAAGCGCAAGTGATCGCAGCTATTGCTCAGTTAAGTGCGGCAGTAACGACGTTCCAAGCATCTAAATTGTCAGGCGATATTAATAACGACAATAAGGTATCGATTGGCGACCTCGGCATCGTAGCAGCTGCATATGGCAAATCAAGCGCAGATCCGAATTGGTCGCAGTATAAGAAATCCGATCTAAATGCGGATGGCAAAATTGATATTGTGGATATCGCGATGCTTGCAAGATGGATTCTGGGGTAACATTTCGTTAGATTTTGCTTACAATAAAGAAGAGGGTGACCCGAAGCAACGGACTGCTTGGGTTCCCTCTTTTTTTGTCGGTTTCTGTGGGTTTAAGTTATTAATATGGATGCTGATAATACTGCTGGCCATACATTTGATTGTAATAGCCTTGGTTAGGCTGATATGCTTTATTGGACGGCAAGGTTTGGTTTGGCTGCAATGCTTGATTGGATTGCAACACTTGATTCGATTGCACGGGAGCTTGCTGCTGCATTGGAGCTTGATTAGGCTTTTGCATATTTTTGCTTTGGCCWTGTACGGGATTATAGCTGCAATTGCTCGGAGGTCCCAGAATAACGGTGTCTTTTAAAGGTGCTAACGCGTTTTCTAATTTTTCTTGATCTAAGCAGAAGGTATAAGCAAGGATGTTGGTTGGAGTTAATCTTAAAATATCGGAGCCAAAAATAACTTCTGGGATTGGCGCATCAAAGATGGCTAGCAGATGAGTATTATCGACGGTCGCCATTTCATAGTGCCACCAGCCTTGCGGAATGTTGACGACTTGAGCAGGCTGTACCAAGTAATGAAGGAACTCGTTCGTAAAAGGGTTCATAAGCGCGATTTCTGCTGATCCTGATATGCAATATACGAGCTCAGAGGCATTCTGATGGTAATGAGGCTCAACGACATTGCTTTTGCTAAGGTAGATATCGAGAAGCGACGAATTCCCTAACGTATTCAATTGCTTCACTGAAAGCAAGTTGATGTAGTTGTATGGATCTTTTTTGAAAAAAGTACTATTGTTCAAATCATAAGCAAATTCCGTTTGTGGAGACGTATAGTCCATATAAGAAGTCATTTGTAAATCCTGCCCCTCTTCCATTAGCTTGTTAAATGTTTACTGGGATAGGA
>NZ_JBFRDK010000148.1:0-15772 GCF_052113545.1 Paenibacillus sp. TAF43_2 | reverse complement strand
CATTTCACTTATCCCCGCAACCGAGGCTTAATCGTTCGTGAAGTAACAGTAGGACAGCATGGGCGGAAAGGTGCAGTTCTTTTCATGGATGGACAAGTGGACTGGAAGCATCTGGACCGCTGTGTCATGGTGCCTTTAATGAATATAGAGATGAAGCATGTTGAAGAGCCGGATATCGATTTGCTGATGGCGGATACGTTCAAAGATGGAAAAGTCACCTCAAAAGTAGAGCTTGGACATATTACTGATAGTATTTTGGCAGGCTCCGCTGCCATTTTATTTGATGATGTAGCTGAAGCGATACTCATCGTGGTTAAAGGGTGGGAAAAGAGAGCCATCGATACCCCTAGAACAGAGGTTGTTGTACGCGGAGCAAATGAAGGGTTTACTGAGGAGCTAGAGACGAATTTATCAATGATTAGACGAAGACTGCGGACGCCTGACCTCATTGTGGAGTCTGGTTTTGTAGGTACGCTCTCACGGACTGAAATAGCCATTGTATATATTAAATCGATTGCAAACGAAGAGCTTGTAGCCGAGGTTAGAAAACGTATCGCAAGCATTCGATATGATTACATCGGCGATAGCGGCACGATTGAGCAATTAATTGAGGAACATTCAAATTCAATTTACCCCAATATACTCAGCACCGAACGACCAGACTGGACCGCGGCACRTCTTGCCAATGGTTACGTAAGTATTATGGTCAACAATTCGCCTTTCTCTCTAATTGTCCCAGCTCATTTTCCACTTTTTCTGCAAACGGTGGAGGATACTTATCTTCGTTGGCCCTACAGCAGTTTTATCCGTTCGATTCGCGTGATCGGTTTTTTTGTTGCACTCTATTTGCCGAGTATCTATGTGGCAGTCGCTAATTTTCATCAAGAAATGATTCCAACGACACTTATGCTAGCTATTGCAGGTTCACGCGAGGTTGTCCCGATTCCGCTGGCTGCAGAAATATTTATGCTCGAATTGATGTTCGAAATCATTCGTGAAGCAGGCGTCAGGATTCCGAGCGTTATCGGTCCTACAATTGGTATCGTTGGGGCATTGATACTGGGGCAAGCTGCCGTACAAGCCAATATTGTAAGCCCGATCGTTGTCATTATTACGGCAACGACAGCGCTAGCTTCTTATACGATTCCGAACTATAACATGCAGTTCGCCACACGTATGCTTCGTTTCATTTATTTGCTTGCAGCGTCTTATCTCGGCTTGGTTGGCGTTGTTTTACTGTCATTATTGCTATGGACTACGCGAGCAGCGGAAAATTCGTTCGGCGTTCCTGTACTAGCTCCTTTTACTCCTCATAGACCCAGCAGCGATTCATTTTTGAGAAAAGCAATCGATAAGCAAATTTATCGTCCGTTTTCGATCCGTCCCAAAGATGCGAATAAAATTCCGAGCAGTAAAGCGGCAGAAAGCGATGAGACGAACAAACAAGGGGATGCGCAGAAGTGAGAATGCATCACATTGGTTTAAGAGAGGCTACTGCAATCGGCATTATTTTTATCATCACAAAAATATTTTTGCCTTTCCAAAGGTCTTTGGCAGAAGAAGSGGGCTCCGCAGCTTGGATTATTCTTGTCATTGCGATGCTGTTCTGTCCGCTTACTTGGTGGGCGATTAGAGGGGTGATAAACAACGGTCCAGAAAATAGTACATTAATTACGGCTACGGAAGACATATTAGGCCCGATTTTGGGAAGTGCAGTTAATCTGATGTACTGCACTTTTTTCTATATGATTACATTCATCGTGCTTCGTGAATTTTCAGAAATCATATCCTCTGAAATTTTGCCTAGAACACCACTTATGGCTATTCTACTTGCGCTTTTATTACCGATTGCCTTTATCGCACATACAGGAATCGAGGCCATTGGCCGAATCAGCTCCATAACTGTATTCCTCATTGTAGGAAGCGTTTATCTATTGCTAATCGGTGGTTTAATGACTCATATGGAGCCCAAAGCTTTATCACCCTTATGGGGAACTGGTCGTTCTCATGTACTATTTATGGGTGTGATTAAGAGCTCTTTATTCTCCGAGCTGCTTGTACTCGGATTTCTTCTGCCAAGAATGCGACATCAGAAGGATTGGGGAAAAGTGGCTTGGTGGTGTATCATCGTTTCGTCTGTCCTACTGCTCAGCACAACGATTTGTTATTTATTTATCTTCCCATATCCAACAGCTGCGCGAATAAACGTACCGTTAATGGAAATTAGCAAGCTGATTGTATATGGACGGTGGCTGCAGCGCTTGGAAAGTTTGTTTCTCATCGTTTGGTTAATTAGTACAGTCGTTAAATTAGCGGTGGGCTTATATTGTACAGCTTCAGCGTTGTCTCAAATTTTTCACTTGCCAAGACATCGGCCGCTTGTGTTTCCGCTGACGATAACGATATTCAGCTTTGCCATGCTGCCAGACAGTGAGATGACGGCCATCGCTTGGGATCGGGACATTCTTAGAACCTATGGTTCAATCATTTCGATTGGTTTGCCTATGCTGACATGGCTGGTAGGCATCATCCGTAAAGGGAGGAGACCAGCGTGAGACGCTCATTTCGGATTGTAAACACCATAGTGGTTACAGTAACGAGCCTGATTTTTTTATCGGGCTGCTGGGATCGGCTGGACCCGGAAAATATGGCTTTTGTGATTGCAATCGGTGTGGATGAAGGCCCACAAAATGATTTCTTATTTAGTTTTGCCATTGCTGTACCAAAGCTCAGTGATATGGGTCAAAGCTCAGGCGGAGGGGGAAATAAAGTTGTCATTGTACATACCGTTGAAGGCTCCAATATGGCTTCTGCACTCGCTCTTAGCCAAAGCTTTATTGCTCGCAGATTAACGCTAATTCACTCTAAAGCGCTCATTATAGGCGAAGGGCTGGCCAGAAAGGGCGTTATGCCTCTATTAAGCGAAGCGGTTCGTAATCGGGAATTTCGGCGTACCGTTAATATGATTACAGCAAAAGGAAAAGCAAAGGACTACCTGCAATTTGTTCAACCAACGACTGAACAGGACGTAAGCTTCTGGTTTGAGCTTGAAGTAGATCCAAAAAATCAAGGCGGCACTATACCGAAGCAAGCGCGTTTTCATGAATTTATTATGGATGTCGAAAGCAAAGGCACAGGAGCTATTTCTATATTATCAGCTCCTAGGCCTGATGTTAAAAAAGGCAAAGAAAACTTTCCTTCTGATGAGAAGGATCTGAATCCAGATGCCAAACAGCCTATTGTGAGTGATCAATATGCAGGGAAAATAAAACGAGCAGGTGATGTTCCTGTAGAATTTTTCGGCAGCGCCATATACAAAAGCAGCTCTTTGGTTGGTTATTTGAATGGATCGGAGACACGGTTACTAAATATGCTTCGCGGGGAATTGGAGGAAACGACTTGGGATTTCCATGACCCTTCAGACAAGAAGCTCAATTTAAGCATGACAATGAATGCCGATAGGCAAGCAAAGCTGAAAATAAAAAGGAACGGTGATCAAGTTACCGCAGTTTTCGATGTTAAATTGGAAGGAGAACTGATCAGCGTGCAAACAAAAGTGAATTACACCCAGCCGAATAATCGAGAAAAGCTGGAGAAGTCCATTCAAAAACAATTGCATGAGGACGCGCTTAAATTGTTGAACAAGACCATTCATCAATGGAATGTCGATTGTTATCGGATCAACAATCGAGTGGTATCCACTTTTTCATCGGTGCAAGAGTGGGATGCATTTAATTGGAGCAGTCATTTGAAGGAAATGAAGTATGAAGTTAATATTTCCTTTGTCATGCGGCGATATGGTGGTCAAGTGGGGCCCGCGATTGAAGGTGATCAGGTTTCATGAGTAAGCATGTTATGTTGTTTACTATTTTAGGTTTATTCTCCATTTGGGGCTGTGTATATGTGGGAAGCCTTGCTCCCTCGCTTTGGAAGCAGAAAAATTTTAGAGGAGCCATTGGTGTAAGTATATTAGCGGGCGTCACGTTAGTTGTTCCTGTTTTAGTCAGAATAATTGGAGAGGAATAAAAAACAAGGCCTTTGCTAACTGCAGAGGCCTTGTTTATATGGTTGCCGCAATATAAGTAAGCTGTTTCTTTATCCAGTTACAGCATCTACTCGTGATTGATCAGCATTTATGCAGCGTTTGCATACCGTGATCGATGAGCCGTTTTTTGTCGCTCGCGGATAAAGCAATTTGATTCTAGTACGATTGCAAGTAGGGCAGGTGCCTCTGCCGCGTGATGGGAGGTTCCAAAGAGTCCGTCCTCTTTTTGATTTTGCCATCGATTATTCCTCCTTTCCGTTCAATTACTGGTTAAAACAATTTGTTTCAATATCTGTATTTTAATTCCTGTTCAGGTAGGTTTGAAAGATAATAAATGACTATAATTAAACTGTTTCTTTTTTGTCGCCTATCTTTAAACTAGCAGCAAGCAAAATGAAAATGATGATCATTAGCACGGCTAGCGCCGGAGCAAAGTTATCAAATAGATCGGATGTGAAGCCGATAAATAGAGGGCCAATGGATCCTAATAAGTAACCGCCAAATTGCATGACAGCTGATAATGATGTAGCTTCTTCCGCACTTTTAGCCTCTTGAATTGGAATAAGGATTGCTAGTGGAAACAGACCGCCAGCACCAATACCTAGAAAAACAGCAGCAAACCATGGAGAAAAATGCAAAAGCAATAAAACAATTCCGATCAGTTCTGCAAGACCGCATACGAGCAGCCAAGTTTTTCTGCGGCCAGTTTTACTTACAAGCATTGGAATGAAGAAGCTAATAGGAATTTGAATAACAGTAAATAATGTAAGGATAAGACCAGATTGCGAATGGCTTAAACCTAACGATTGAGCAATGGGAGCGAGCCAAGCAGTTATCGAATAAAAAATAGCGGCCATACAACCAAAAAACAAGGTAAACAACTGTACACGTTTATTTTTGACAAACAAAGATGAGATCGTAATAACGGTTCTCTTTGTTCCTTTTTTCTTTAAAAGCGGGAGAAGCAATAGAGAAGCGGGCAGTGCTAGAATCCCCCAGAAGCCTAAAGAGTACTGCCACGATTCATTTAATTTATGGAATAAAGGCACAGAGAAGCTGGATGCAATCGCAGCCCCAATGACCATAGCTACAGAATATACGCCTGTTATGCCCGGCTTATTTGGAAAGTGTTTTTTTATAAAGCCTGAGATTAAAGGTCCTGCAATTCCAATCCCAATACCCGTGAATAGCGATGTCGTAATTAAGAAAAGGCTGCTATTTGCGAATACACGAAGGGAAGTGGCTGTCAGGATCAAGAGCATAGCCGCAAGCAATGACTTTTCTATTCCTAAATGGGAATTCAGCTTTATCGCCAAAACAGCAAATATCCCCATACAAAGAACGGGCAGTGTCGTCATCAAACTTACGGTGACCCCGCTCATTCCTAAATGGGATTGAATAATATCAAATAATGGACCGACCGAAGTAATCGATGGTCTTAAATTCAAGGATACAAGAAATATAACTAAAATAAGATACATATAACGCATAGGAAACATCCCCTTCTTGGTTGTTGCACTCATTATAGTTTTGTATTTATAATAGTTCAATACTATATAATCTATAGAAATGATAGCATTTAACTATAATCGAAGAAGGGTTGTTACTATGGAGATTAGACAATTACAATACTTTCTTATGTTGTGCAATGAATTGCATTTCTCTGAAGCGGCATACAAATTAGGGATTTCACAACCGACGCTAAGTCAACAAATACGAGTGATGGAAGATGAGCTCGGCGTTCCTTTATTCGATCGCATTGGTAAAAAAACGGTTAAAACCGAGGCGGGAAAGCTTCTTGAAAGCTATGCTTTGAACATTGTTCAACAACTAGAAAACGCCAAAAAGGCAGTATCCGATCTTACCAATCTGGATGCTGGTCAATTGCGAGTAGCCGTGCTGCCATCGGATCTCGATTATCGATTAACTTCCTTGCTCGTTGATTTCCACAGGGAACTGCCGAATACAAAAGTTCAAGTGATACCATCGATTAATATTTCAAATAAAGTGCTGAACAATGAGGTTGATATTGGTGTTGGTCTAGCGATTCAGTCAGATCCAMGGTTAACTCGCATTCCTTTCTATACCGAATCGTACAGCCTATACGTAAATAAAGAACATCTTTTAGCAGCGCAGGATATTATTTTGCCAGAACAATTATTAGAGATCCCTTTTGTAATGTTCCCCAAAGGTTTTTATGGACGTGATTTAATTGACACATGGTGCAAAGAGCAAGAAATATCTATTCACACCATTATGGAGACAGGGTCTGTTACATCTTTGTTTCAGCTCGTAACAGAAGGAATTGGAGCTACCATACAACCAAGCCAATTGATTGAAAGCTTCCACTCGATGAATATCTGTGCGATCCCGATTAAACATTCACCGACGCGAGAGTTGGAAATTTTTTATCGCAATGATCGATATTTGAGTCGTGCGGCTAAAGTTTTTATGAAGAGGTTGGAACTGTTTTTTTGAGAAAGTAGTTGCAATTACGTTTACTTTTATGTAAAAATTTAGATGTAATTATTGATTGATAGGCTGAGGGGAGAGGATCATTTGAAAGAGGAAACTGTAATAGAGCTGGTCGAAGTAGCGCCATTTAAGGCGCTGGCAGTGCGGACAGGAATGACGCCAGACAAGAGTGGTACAAGGCTGGCTTGGAGCAAGCTGACTGAACATGTGCCGCTGGACGATGAGCGGCTGACTTCAGTACAATCAGCGTTTGTATTCATCCCTCAGCAGCAATGGGACAAGGAAGTGGATACACTTTGGGTCGGTCTTAAAGTTAGCGAGTTCGGCATCGTGCCCGAAGGCGTTGAAGCGCTGGAAGTTAGCGGTGGACTGTGTGCTAGAGCTCGCGTATATGGCGATGAGACGAGTATGTGGGGAGTATACGAGAAGATGTTCTCCTGGCTGGAGCAGTCACCGGATTACGAGCTAGATAAACGTGATGGTGTACTCGGCATGGAGACGGTTCCGCTCAGGCCAATCAACGCTTTGACCATTCCGTATTCCGACATCAAAACCTTCGATTTCACGATGCTCTATCCCGTTCGGCAGAAGCTGGTCAAATGAAATCTATTGCTTCATTTGATATCACCGCTGTCTCTAATGATCACATTAACGGTAAACTCTTGCTTTAACTTTGGAAACCATTCTGTTTTCCAGTTTTCGCTTTGATTCTCCGTCATCTTATTGCGGTAATATTGTCCCAGCCCCAATATATCTGATTTATGAGCTTGAAGTCTGCTGAGTAGATTAGTGTATCTTTTAAGCATTAAAGCTTCCAGCTCTTTTTCAACCTCAGCATTCGTAGGGTTTCCCTTCTCTTCTTCAATAACGCCTGTTAATTTCATTTGGCTCTTCATACTTGGAGTGGAACCAGACCAAATCGCTTCATTGTGAACACGAGCATTATCGATCATAACGGTTGCATTATTCATGAGTTCAACCGTTCCTCCTGAATATTGGCCTTGGTAAAGGTTGTAAATTAGCGTCTCTTCAATCGACATTTTTCCGACCATACGATCCCTGTTCATTATGGCAGAACCGAGGGACATGAAGGGCGTAGTAACCCCTTTCGCAATAAGAGGGATTGCAGTATCCTCTGTTTGTACATACATTCCGCGGTAGGCTTCCCAAATGTGAATAATGGAAATATTCGGTGTCCAACCAGACTCCTTGCCAAAAAAATCATAAGCGGATAAACCGATATTCACCTTTTTCTTATCGTGCATTAACTGTGAGAAATCTCCAGATACAATAGCGACTAATGCTTTCGGTGAAATTTCTCTTGAACGGATAACAAACTCGATGGCGTCTTTAATGCTTTTTCTTGCCGTGGTTTCACTTATGAGCAGCAGCTTTAAGTGCAATAAATCAATACTTTCCTCTGCATGGGTTCGGAGAATATCAACCGCCTTGTCGATCGATTTGGCTTCTGCTTGCAGCGTTCTTGTTGAGTTGTTTTGTTGGTTCGGAATACGTAAAAAAACTTGAACATTGCCTTCTTTGCCTTCCGTTATTCCCATAACGACAGGCAGCATACGTTTATTAATGTCTTTATTATTCCAGCAGCCTCCTAATACGGCGAAGCTGCAGCATAACAATATGAACGCTATAAGAGGTTTATATCTCATGCCAGCTTCCTCCTTTTTACCAAACCCATAATGAAAATAGCTAAAGGTAGCGCGAAAATACAGTAAAAGCGGAACCACGTATCCATATTGATGAGAACTTGAACAGAATTCCAAGTGGGAAGAAACCCTGCAAGCGCAACGACTGAAATAGCGAGAATGATCACGATAACGGGTACAGAGGAAATGAGATAAAGCTTTTGAATTAACTGGATCATCATCCAAAGTAAAAGAGCAGCGTAAACAAAAACAGAAATGAGCGTACAGGTAATAAAAAATAAAGTTAGCCTATCAAACATAATCCAACTGATATCAATGGAATCCATGGATATAATGGTTGGGAATTGAAAGCGAGACGAGGTTTCGCGGCCGAATATAAAAAGCGGAATATAAACGAGAGCTATATAAAAAAATAGCAAACTCACATAAGTTAAAAAAATGGATTTGCTTTTTGTAAATATTGGATATTTATAGAGAGGGATAAATCCTAAGAACAAAAATCCAGAATGTGCAATAAAACTCGAGTAAAAGTCAGTGCTGGCCATGAAAGAAAAGGTTTTATCTATCAGCGGATAACCATTCTTTAAATCAAAATTGCCAAACGAAGTGATAAACGAAAAGAGTGTCACTGGCATACAAATGATAAAAAGAATGAGAGTTGCTCTTATAATAGTCTGAATTCCTTTCCATGCCGCATATAGAGGCACGAGTACCAACAATGCAAGTGACCATAGGGGATATTCTGGAAGGAAGGTCACGGTCAGCATTTCGGAGTGAACCCTGAGAATGACACAAACATCGATAAAGAAGAACAGGAGCAACGGGGCAAGAATGAAGCGTGCAGCCCATTTTCCTGTTATTTCATTAAAAATATCGGCAAGATCCATTTTTGGAAAACCAGCAAGGCCTTTTAGATACAGCCACATTAAGATCAATTCCAACAAATATCCGATTAAAATAGGCTCCCAATGTCCGCTTTTTGTAGAAGCGATCGTTTTTTCAGGGAAAATTAAAAGAATGGTAGCTAGATGAACTAAAAAAAATGTAGTTAATGGTGCGAATTTACTCATTAGAACCTCCAGATTTTATACTCGAGTTCACATACGGGTAGTGGAAAGTAGTCATACTTGATAAGTAAAAACATATCCAGACGACCCCGACGAGCGTGCCTAGCAGGCCATAAACCGCGCTGATTAACAAAACAACGTATTTTAGGATTCGAATCAAATACGCATTTTGGTAGCTGACTAACGTGAAATTGGCTATTGTTGTCGCAGCTAAAACAATGATTAATAAATTACTGACCAATTTTGCCTGAACAACGGCTTGGCCAAGTATAATTCCCCCTACCATCGTAGTGGTGGGTCCTATACTCTTTGGAAGTCTTATGCTCGCTTCGATAACCATCTCCAAAATGCCAAGCATGAACAAAGCTTCGACGAGTGCGGGATAAGGTACACCTTCTCTGCTTAGTGCCACAGATAAAGCCAGCTGAATACGAAGAACCTCTGGATTGACCGCAACCAAGGCAACATAAAGACCTGGTGCGAGAAGGCTTACGAACAATCCGAGAATCCTTACCATACGTATGGTAATCATATAAACGAATGGATAGTTGCGATCCCCTTGCATACTCCAAAGATCGGTCACAAAACCAGGCATAGCCATTGCAAAGGGATGATGATCCAAAAAAATGATGATGCGGCCTTCCATTAAATGCCGAACGGACTCTGAAGGAAGCTCAGTTGAAAGGAATGGCGGGACAAGGCTGTACTTTGGCAGTCCTAGCATTTTTGATAAATCTTGAATGCTTTCAATTTCAGTGCCTTTATGTTTCTCCAAAAGGGAGTTGATATGGTTTATGAATTTTTTTTGAGATTTGTTTTTGATGTAAAATAGGCTGATTTGGCGTGGATTAAATGAGCCTATTGAATAAGTACTGAGGATTAGATGATTAGCTGTTATTTTGGATCGCAACAAGCTTATATTCGTATTGATATCTTCCGTAAACGCATCGAATGATGATAATAGTACACTTTCAGTTAGTGGGGGACTGATCGGTCGGGAGATTTGCGGATGCAATAAATTAAGCATTAAAATGGTGGAACCGTCTTCAGAAAAGAGGCCAATTCTCCCTCGTAATAATGATTGTGCAATCTCATCTAGAGATTTCACATAAGCCCCTCCAAAAGTAGAAAAAATCTGATCGAAAACATCGATCGATTCATTGGAATAGGGCTCGAGCAGAAGTAAAGAATTTCTAGACTCATTAATGTTTACTAGAGATTCAAAATAGCAAAGTTGAATTTTTCTGTTATGAATGAGAAATTCCTCTTTGACGAAGTCTGAGCTTTCTTCGAAATATTGGTTTACTTGATCATATAAGTTCATGGATAATGGTTGATTCATGATTTACCACCCCGTAGTTAAGGCCCTCCACAAAGCGGAGGGCCTTTTGGCTGTTGTTTAGGAGTTGCGTTGACCTAATTGTTGTTCAGCAATTTGGACGAGCTTCTTCGTAATATATCCACCGATTGAGCCTGCATCACGAGTCGATAAGTTACCGTTGTAACCATCTTGCGAGAACTGTACACCTAATTGCTGTGCTGCCTCTGTTTTCAATTGTGAAATGGCTTGTCTTGCTTGCGGTACGACTAAAGTATTCGAACTTCTTCTGCTCATGTTTTATCACTCCTTCATGGGATGTAAGGTTATTATGGTTTGTAAATTGTAAATGTATGCAAGTTTAAAAACTGATTTTTCGAAAAAATTACAATGCTCATAAAGATGAGTATAATGAGTATTGCATTGATGCGGAAAATTGCATTTCATACACAAATAAAAAGCTTAGGAGTGATGGTTTGTGGAAGGTGAGAAAATATATCTGTCTCCATTAGAAATAAAGGATACCGAAGAGCTGCTTGCAATTAGACGAAGGAATTTTTATTTTTTTCAGCCATTTGAGCCTATAAGGCCAGAGCATTATTTTACGATCGAAGAACAGAAAAAAATGATTGAATCAAGCCTGCAAGCTGCGGCTAATGATCAAGGTTTTGTGTTTGGCGTGTTTCTTAACGAGTCGAATAAGCTTATAGGGAGAATCGAATTATCAGGCATCGCGCGAGGCCCTTTTCAAAATGCGTATCTGGGTTACTTCCTTGATCAAGAGCATAACGGCAAAGGTTATGCGACTGAAGCCGTATCATTATGTGTCAATTTTGCGTTTAATCAAATCGGCTTGCATCGTATTCAAGCAGGAGTCATGCCAAGAAACTTGCCTTCGGTTCGAGTGCTTACGAAAGCTGGCTTTAGATACGAAGGACTTTCCACCAAATATTTGAAAATTAATGGCGTTTGGGAAGACCATGCGATCTATGCGATTATTACTGAGGATAGGGATTCTATTCAGTAGAAATTGATGCAGAAATTCAATTAATTCCAGAATATAAAGAGAAAATGACCCGCTTAGCAGAACCTCATATTTGGGAAATGTTTCAAATTCGCATAGGGTGTGTATTAGCCTAATAGAATGAATTTAAACAAACAAAGAATGGGGTAGTGATGTTCAATGAAAAAAATGTGTTCACTTATGCTAAGTTTGTTTCTGGTRGTCGTTGTTATTGCAGGAACAAGTGGAGGAGCCACCGCAGAAGCCGCTGTCAAAAAAGAGTATCTTGAAATTTCAAAAAACGTCGTTTATTACGGACAATTGAAAAACGGCAAACCGCATGGAAAGGGAACAATGTCCTGGTACCAAACAAAAACGTATTCAGGTGATTGGGTGGACGGCAAACGAAGCGGGTTTGGTAAATTTGTGAGCAGATCTACAAGCGAAGGCACAGAAATTACATACGATGGCGCTTGGAAAAACGATCTTAAAGCAGGCAATGGTTCATTGAATACGAAGATTATCAGCTCGGATGGCAGTGTACAATCACATAAGATTCAATTCGGTCAGTTTACGAATGACAAATTCACAGCAGGATATTCCGTATTGCATGTGAAAGATGAACCAGCATATAGCTTTAACTACAAAGATACAGCGATGAATCTTCAAGTGATCGGTACGAATGTGAAGATGAAGGAAGCATGGAAAAATGGTACATTCTCAACCATTCAATTTATGAAGGGTAAAGTGATGAAGCATTACGCTGTCGCATTCAACGAAAACCCTTCTTTGGTCAAACAGAACAAAGCGACACTTAAATATTTACAAGGCATTCAATCACAAGTAAACACGCATTTGATTAAGTTTGAAAGCTTAGCTAAGCGGGTGCCTTTGGCTTAATGCATAATAGATTTTAAGCGGATGGCTCCTTATGTGAAGGGGCCATCCTTTTTTTAATCTTCCTTCACGTTTGTCAAGTACTACAGAAACATGGTACTAGGTGGATGGTGAGGTGTTGTGTATAGTTAATTTATCCATACAACGCGTGGAAAAGGTACTTCAGGAGGGTGAATAGTTGCTGTGAATACAACATTAATAAGAAATGGTGAGCTGCAATGGAAAGCATCCATCCTGAAGCAGCATGAAACATATGCCTATCAAGCGGCTTATTATTTGCTTGAAGATGAGTTCCTTGCAGCCAAAGCAGCGATGGATACACTTGCAGCATTGATTCGGGATGAAGCTTTTTTTGTTAAGGAAGCCGTGCTCCAGCAGAAGCAATTGAAACAATTGGTTATGAAAATATCGCTGGGCATTAAAGCTTCACACCTGCAAACTTCAATTTAACCAAATAACAATAAACCTCAAACTTATGCTTCACTCTCCTCGTTGCTTGTTCTAAATCAATTCAATTCTACTCCAAGTTCAATTTGGATTTTTTCTCATCCTGCCGCTACAGCCCATTTTCGTAAACAACACTGATATGATATAGTTTTTATGTAAGATAAAGACAATTCATGCAGGAGGATGTGGCAGTATGATCATAGACTTGACGCATATGATTCATGACGGGATGCCGGTATTTCCGGGGCACACAGAGACGACTCTGGTGCAAAGCAGTCATTTTCAAAGTGATGGGTACAATAACCACCAATTATCGATTAATATGCATGCAGGCACTCATATCGACGGCCCTATGCACTTATTGGACATTCAGAAATATATGACAGAAACCTCAGTTGAGCAATTTGTTGGAGATGGCGTACTGCTGGATGTAACTGGGGCTGCAGTAGTCGATTACAAAGAAGAGTACGAAACACGTATTCATGAGGGACAGATCGTTATTTTACATACTGGGCACGGCGATTTTTATGGGAAACCTTATTATTTCAGCGATTATCCGGTGTTGACCGCCGATTTTGTTGAATTGCTTATTCGAAAAAAGGTGAAAATGATCGGTTTAGATACCCCTTCGCCTGATCGCTATCCTTTTTCCATTCACAAAAGCTTGTTTGGCAGCAATATTTTTATTATAGAAAATTTAGCGAATGTAAAGCGGCTGATTGGCATTCAAGCTTTTGAAATTATAGCGCTGCCGCTCCTTATTCAAGCGGACTCATCCATTGCACGAGTGATCGCACGCGTAAAAGAATAACGATATAATGAGACATACAGCCAGTTCAAGCTTTCAACTAAAACGAAGGAGGATGATGTTTTTATGGATATTATTTATCATGGACACTCTTGTATTCAATTGATCGCGGGGGACAAATCGCTTATTATCGATCCCTTTCTGAGAGGCAATCCGCTTGCCATTACGAAAGCGGAGGAGATAAAGACGGATGCCGTCCTCCTCACTCATGCTCATATGGACCATATTTTAGATGCGGATCAGATTGCATTAAACAATGATGCTCCTGTTGTGGCGAACCCGGAGCTCGCGGCTTATATATCATGGAAAGGCGTAAAAACGATCGGCATGAACATTGGCGGAACGTTAGATTTGGGATTTGCCAAAGCTAAAATGGTACAAGCGTTCCATTCCTCGGGGATCGTTGTCGAAGAGGACAAAACCATTTTGTACGGCGGCATGCCTGCCGGTTACATTGTAAATATGGAACAACTAAATGTTCTTCATGCAGGCGATACCGCTTTATTTGGCGATATGAAAATGATTGGTGACCGTCATTCAATCGATATCGCTTTTATTCCGATTGGCGATCATTATACGATGGGGATAGATGATGCGCTGCAAGCGGCAATATGGTATAACGCGAAGCTGGTTGTGCCTGTTCATTACAATACTTTTCCTGTTATTCGCCAAGAGGCTGAAAGCTTCGTGCAGCAGCTGCAAGAAAGAGGGATTAGAGGAAAAGTACTGAAACCAGGCGAGAAAATGACGGTATGACTAGGCATGTAATTTACATTGTCACATGTGTTCTTATAATCGTAATGTCAGTGTGTTTTCTTTGGTACGCGCTATGGGATGCGAGTCAGCCCAAAACCGGACCTGTTGGCAACGGCGTTCATATGCCTACTTTCCAAGACTTATGGCCGATATACAGTATGATGGCAATGGGTGTTTTGAATTTGCTTGTGGCCATTATGCRTTATTTGGAATATAAGAAGACACAAGTGAAAGATGATGTAATGAAATAAGGCGTTTGAGAGTAAAAAGGATTGACAGCGATTTCACGTTTTGTGTATGATGTACCTGTTAACGCGTGTTCATAATGATCAAAACAACATAGAAATAAGTCCTATTTAAATAATAGGATTTATTTTTTAGTATGTATAAACACGCGTTCACAAAAGAGATGCCGTGATACAAGTGAATGCAGATTTTGGAAATTATACTTATATAAGGCGGTTGATATGAGATGGAAGCTGCACAAGAATCCAAAAATAATGAAAAGCGCACATTAGTCAGCATGCTTGAAAAGATCGATGTGAAAACTGGCGAACGCAAAGTTTTGGCTGAATTTAATCATTTAATTGAAGCGCCAAACTGGACCAAAGACGGCAACCATCTTATTTATAACAGCGGAGGTTTGCTATACACCTTTGAGCTAGCAACTGGGGAAAGCAAGCTGATCGAATCGGGGTATGCCAATCATTGCAACAATGATCATGTTTTATCACCTGACAATACGCAATTAGCGGTAAGCCATCACACGCAGGAGGATGGAAAATCACGAATTTATATATTCTCACTATCTGAAGGTTTGCCTGCCCTAATTACACCGTTAGCGCCAAGCTATTTGCACGGCTGGTCTCCTGACGGCGCCTCGCTCGCTTACTGTGCAGAAAGGAATGGTCAGTACAACATTTATACGATACCGGCTCACGGCGGGATCGAAGCACAGCTGACCGATACGCCTGGTCTGGATGATGGACCGGAATATTCGCCGGACGGCCTACATATTTGGTTCAATTCGACAAGAACTGGCTTGATGCAATTATGGCGCATGAACGTTGATGGAAGCGAGCAGACTCAAATGACATTTGATGAGAGCAATAATTGGTTTCCACATGTGTCTCCCGATGGTGAATCCGTTGCTTATATTACTTACCGCAAGGGTGATGTTGATCCGAACGATCATCCTGCCAATAAAGATGTTGAAATTCGTCTAATGCCAAGCAAAGGCGGACCACATGCTGTCATTGCTGAATTATTTGGCGGTCAGGGCACAATCAATG
>NZ_JBFRDK010000147.1:0-23703 GCF_052113545.1 Paenibacillus sp. TAF43_2 | reverse complement strand
TAGAGACACATGGCTTCGAGCTTTTGGGCAATATTGCTAAGCTAAGCGATGACCCAGCATGGCAGGAAGCGTATGTGGAGCGGATGAGGCGTATGGTGGAGAGGGATAAGAATCATCCTTCCATTCTGTTCTGGTCGCTCGGCAACGAATCTGGCTTTGGCTGCAACTTCCGGGCAATGTCGGAATGGTGCAAACAAAACGATCCGACCCGCCTTATTCACTATGAAGAGGATCGTGAAGCAGAAGTGTGCGACATCGTGAGCACGATGTATTCCTCCGTAGAGAAGATGGAAGGTTTTGGTCAGCTGGTTGATCATCCTAAGCCGCATATCCTATGTGAATTCGCTCATGCGATGGGGAATGGTCCCGGCGGTCTCAAACCCTATTTTGATACCTTTGATGCTTATCGAAGATTGCAGGGCGGCTTCGTGTGGGAATGGATCGATCACGGCATTCGCAGGAAAACAGCCGATGGCAAAGTTGATTATGCTTATGGTGGTGACTATGGCGATGTTCCTAACAACAGCAATTTTGTTATTGATGGCCTTGTTCGACCAGATCGAACGCCTTCACCCGGACTCATTGAATATAAGAAGATTATCGAGCCTGTCAGAGTCGACTATATAAATAATGATCGTCTACGAATTACGAATCGGTATGACTTCCTAACGCTGAATCATCTATATGCAGATTGGAATGTGACAGTAGAAGGACGGATTGTCCAAAGTGGTGTACTTTCGCTGCCTAGGATAGCACCCGGTGAAAGTGCAGAGCTTCGTATTCCTATTCAAAATGATTCGCAGTTGTCCTTATCCGTGGAGGGGGCGGAGCGCTGGCTGAATATCGGCTTCTCGCTTGCAGCATCTTGCATGTGGGGAGAGAGAGGGCATGAGATCGCATGGGCACAGTTTGCCATTGAACCTGCGCGGAGCTGCGCAACTACCCGAGCTGACGGGGATTACGCCAATGGAGGATTGAATGTAGCAGCAGCCGTAAGTTTACCTATTCCTAGTTTATCGTGCATGGAGGATGGACGACAGATTATCATTGGGAACGATTATTTCAATTTGGTATTCGATTCACGGCAATCAGGGATCAACTCACTCCGAATAAACGGACAAGAGTTAATAAATAAAGGGCCTCGTCTCAACTTCTGGCGAGCCCCGATTGACAACGATATGTATGTCCTGCCCGATTGGCGCAAGGCGCATCTCGATAAATTGACGGAACGAATCGATGATTGCCATTGGGAGCGATTAAATGAAGGGACGATTCGGATCAGCTGGTCCTCCCGAATTGCTCCGCCTGTCTATGATTGGGGCTTCCGCTGTGAAACGACTTACACTGTAACAGGCACAGGCTTAATCATGATTGATGTGCATGGCGTACCTGAAGGCAAGCCGCCTGCTATGCTTCCTAAGATTGGATTTCAATTGGAAATGCCGTCAGAAATGGATAATGTCAAATGGTATGGCCGTGGTCCGGGAGAAAATTATTCCGACAGCAAGGAAGCAGGAAGATTTGGTGTGTATACAAAGTCAGTTGATGAACTATTTACCGCATATATCTATCCACAAGAGAACGGGAATCGTATGGATGTTCGCTTTGTATCTATTACAGACGGCAGTGGAATTGGGCTGCTGGCGGCAGGTGTAGAGGCGCTTGAGTTCAGTGCTCGACGTTATACGGATGGCGACTTAGAAGCAGCGCAGCATGCAAGTGATCTTGTTCCGCGGGATTTTATTACACTTAATTTGGATTATCGCCAGAATGGTCTTGGCAGCAATAGCTGTGGACCTTCTCAATCACTAGAAAACAAAGTTGCGGCAGAGGAATTCCGTTTCAGACTGCTGCTGAAGCCTTATCTTTCTGAAGATACGGCTCCCGAGAGGCTCAGCCATCACATGAGACAGGAAGCGAATCTACTACAACAGGAGGAGAAATAATGATGCTTCATACACAAGACATGCTTAATCTATCGGGAAAAGTAGCCGTAATCACCGGAGGCGCCTCTGGAATTGGACTTGCGACAGCTGAACTTCTTGCCAGCTTCGGTGCAGCAGCTATCCTTATTGATATTAATGAAGCGATGGGCGAGCAGGCGGTTAAAGGAATAAGGGAAAAGGGAGGCCAAGCGAGCTTTCAGCGCTGTGATGTAACCTCTTCAGCAGATTGCCAGCGTGCAGCAGCAGAAATTGATTCTGCTCATGGCCGAGTAGATATCTTGTTCAACAATGCCGGCGTTATTCGCCGCAAGACTGTCGTGGAGCTGGAAGAACGCGACTGGGATCTCGTTTTGGATGTTTCCTTGAAGGGTGTCTATCTGCTCTCCAAATATATCATTCCTATCATGGAACGCAGCGGTGGAGGAAGTATCATTAATTCGGGTTCGGGCTGGGGTCTAAAAGGCGGAGATCGGGCTGCAGCTTATTGCGCAGCCAAGGCTGGTGTCGTGAATTTAACGAGGGCGATGGCTATCGATCACGGAATCGCCAATATTCGTGTGAACTGCGTCTCACCTGGCGATACGGATACACCGCTCCTGCGCGATGAAGCAAAGCAGCTGCAGCAGGACGAGGCAGCATTCCTTGTCGCCTCTGCCAGCGGTCGTCCGCTTGAAAGGCTTGGAACGCCGCGTGATATTGCGAATGCGGTTCTGTTCCTAGCAAGCGATATGTCTTCTTGGGTAACAGGAAGCGTGCTCGTTGTGGATGGCGGCGGTATTGCTTAAGAACGGCTACAGGATACAACTAATTCTGACAACGATGAATGGAGGCGTTTATTTTGCCTAAGAACAGAACGTATGCCCATCCTTATATACCGAATACGGTACCTGAAGTTCGCGAAGCGATGCTGAAGGAAATTGGACTCACCTCGATGGACCAGCTTCACGAAGGCATACCAGAGAGCTTAAAGCTGAATCATGAGATGAACCTTCCTCCAGCGATGACGGAATACGAGCTGCGCCGTCATATCGATGGCCTGCTTGCAAAAAACAAGCATGGTGCAGCTTATCTGAATTTTTTAGGAGCGGGCTGCTGGCAGCATTTTATTCCAGCTGTCTGTGATGAGATCAATCAGCGTTCCGAATTTGTAACGGCTTATGCAGGTGAACCCTATGAAGATCATGGACGCTTCCAAACGTTGTTTGAGTATCAAAGTTTGATGGCTGAGCTAGTTGATATGGATGTCGTAAACGTCCCTACTTTTGACTGGGCGCAAGCTGCGTCAACTTCGATTCGGATGGCAGGGCGCATGACAGGGCGCAAAGTTGCCTTGCTTCCAAGGTCGGTTGATCCTGACAAAGTGATGATCATCAACAATTATTGCACGCCTGTGATGGAGCTTCGATTCGTTGAAATCGACGAGGCAACGGGCAAAATGAGCTTAGATGATTTGCGCAGCAAGCTATCGAGCGATATCGCTGCGGTTTACTTCGAGAATCCTGGTTATCTAGGTATTATCGAAGACCAAGGGCATGAAATATCAGAGCTTGCGCATTCAGTAGATGCGATTTCGATCGTTGGTGTTGATCCCATCTCCCTTGGCGTTCTTCAGCCGCCTAGCCAGTACGGCGCTGATATCGTATGCGGAGATTTGCAGCCTCTTGGAATGCACATGAATTATGGCGGGGGGCAAGCCGGTTTTATTGCGACCCGTGATGAAGAGAAGTATGTCATGGAGTATCCATCAAGATTGTTCGGCATTGTGCCTACTGAGGTAGAAGGCGAGTATGGCTTTGGCGATGTGGCATATGAGCGAACTTCCTTTGCGCTGCGTGAGAAAGGGAAGGAATCTGTTGGCACCCAAACTGCATTATGGGGAATAACAGCTGGCGTCTACTTGTCCTTGCTTGGACCGACCGGCATGCAAGAGGTCGGAGAGACGATCATGCAGAAGTCGCAATATGCAGCGAAGAAGCTCTCTGCTATTCCAGGCGTTTCTCTTCGATTCGGAGAAGCAGCCTTCTTTAAAGAGTTTATTGTTGACTTTAATCATACTGGCTTAACGGTCGCTCAGATAAACGCTCAGCTCTTGGAAGCAGGAATTTTTGGAGGAAAAGATTTGTCGGCTGCCTTCCCGCAGTGGGGACAAACTGCACTGTACTGCGTGACGGAAATTCATTCGCAGCTTGATCTAGATCGCCTGGCAGACACGATTCAAACGATCGTTCGCAAATGAGGATTGACTTATACAGAGGAAGGACGAAAGCGCCATGAAACGAATTCGCAGGGACCATAAAGTCCGAAATTTCCATCAAGCCAAATGGGATGAGCCGATCATATTTGAACTTCATCGTCAGGGCGAGCGAGGTGTCATTCCGCCTGGAACTGAGGCTGGGATTGTTGCCGAGGTAGGAGATGGTACCCGGCGCATACCTGCATCCATGCGTCGCAGCAATGCGCCGGGGCTTCCCGAGATTGGTCAAGCAAAAGTGCTTCGCCATTATTTGCGCCTCTCGCAAGAGACACTGGGCTCCGATTTGAACGTTGAGATCGGTCAAGGTACTTGTACGATGAAATATATTCCGCGTATTAACGAAATGCTGATCCGCACACCGCATATGACGGAGCTCCATCCGTTGCAGGATGCAGGTTCTGTTCAAGGCATATTAGAAATTTTCTATAAAATGGATCTGGCCATGCGTGAAATTAGCGGAATGGATGCCTTCTCGTTTCAGCCAAGCAGCGGAACGCAGGCTTTGCTCGCGATGGCTTCCATCGTTCGTGCATACCATGATTCGCGGGGCGAAGGAGATCAGCGGGATGAAATCATTACAACGATTTTCTCCCATCCTTCTCAAGCTGCAACAGCTGCAGTTAAAGGCTACAAAATCATTACGCTTCATCCGGACGAAGACGGATTCCCTGATTTGGAGAAGCTGAGAAATGCGATATCTGAGAGGACCGCTGGATTTGTCGTAGCAAATCCGGAAGATACGGGTATTTTTAATCACCGTATTCGCGAGTTTACCGATTTGGTTCATGAAGCGGGCGGCATCTGCTTCTATGATCAAGCTAATGCTAATGGTTTGCTCGGTATTACCCGGGCGAAGGAAGCTGGCTTCGATATGTGTTTCTTCAACTTGCATAAAACCTTTGCTGCTCCTCATATGTGCGGCGGTCCAGCTACAGGTGCGCTAGGCGTGAACGAAGCGCTTAAACCTTTTTTGCCGGGGCCGCTCGTTGATTATGTTGATGGCCAGTATGTATTAGCGGATCAGTCAGAAAGCAGTATTGGCAAAGTGCGCAGCTTCCATGGTGTTGCTCAAACGGTGCTTCGTTCCTATGCTTGGATAATGAGTTTAGGTCCAGATGGACTAAAGGATGTTGCACAGACTGCAGTTCTTAACAATAACTATCTGTATCACAAAATACTTCAAATTCGCGGTGCAAGTGCCCCCTACATTAAAGGTCGCCGCCTAGAGCAGGTTCGTTACAGCTGGAAGCAGCTTACCGAGGAAACGGGTGTCACAACCGAGGATATTACTCGTCGCATGTGCGATTTTGGCCTCCATTATTGGACTTCCCATCATCCGTATATCGTGAAGCAGCCATTCACCTTAGAGCCAACAGAGTCCTATTCCAAAGAAGATTTGGACGAATATATTCACGCGCTGGAGCATATCTCGAACGAAGCTTATACGCAGCCGGTAATTGTGAAATCAGCTCCGCATAACAGCACTGTACACCGAAATGATGAATCATCCCTCGATGATCCAAAGCAATGGTGCATTACATGGCGGGCTTATTTAAAAAAGACGCAACCCGAATAAAAATTTCTAATTAATGACAACTAATATTTTTGAAAAAATCCGATGTCTTTCAAAAAGACGTCGGATTTCTTTTTTATAATGCGTATTGTGAAGAAGGAAGATGCGTTAGATGTTCCATAGCGTTCCATACATTATTTTGCCAAGCTGCCAGCTGATTGTTTTTCTTTCCACATCATCGTAATGACAAGGCCAATCAACATGATGACAGCAGCAAAGAGATACGGATAGTTGATGTTTACATCAAATAATATTCCGCCAAGCGCAGGTCCGACGATATTGCCTAGGCTAGTATAGGTGGAGTTCATTCCAGYGATAAAGCCTTGTTCTTTCTCGGCTGTTTTGGATAAATAGGTCGTTAATGCTGGCCGCAGCAGGTCAAATGCGAGAAAGATAAAGGACGTGACTAGCAAAACAGCTAAAAATCCGGAGATCATGGTGGATACTACTGCAAAAAATACGCCGGCAATCAAGCATATTTGGATAAGTTTTTTCTCACCGAGTTTATCCACCATTTTACCAAACATAAAGACCTGAACGACAACACCGAAGATTGCACTAATTGTAATAACGGCTGCAATATCCTGAGGAGTGAAACCAAATTTATGATCAGAAAAAAGACTGAATACTGTTTCATACGCTGATAAGCCAAAGGCCAGTACAAACACAATGATAAAGGCGATAATGTATTGTGGTTGAAGCGATCGTTTCAAATCAGATACAAAGTTGGTCCCTTTTTTGAGTTGACTAATTTCCAGAAGCTCCTGTTTGGATAGCGGTTCTTTTAAAATAAACAAGGATGAAATACAGGTAATTAATGCGAAGCCAGCTGCAAAGTAGAATGGGGCACGCACGCCCAGCTCAGCAATAAAACCTCCGATGCCAGGACCAATAATAAAACCGATACTAATCGCGGCAGAAATATAACCCATCGCTTTGGGCCTTTCCTCCACAGAGGTAATATCAGCAACAAAAGCGGTTACGGCGGGCATAATAAATGCACCACTAATACCTCCTAAAATTCTGGAAAAGTAAAGAACGGATACATGTGTGCCAAGTCCAAAGATTACCTCTGATATGCTGAAGAGGAATAAGCCGATAACGATCATTTTTTTCCTGCCGTAAGTGTCAATCCACCGTCCTGCAAGGGGAGACATAAGTAATTGCGCAAACGCGAAGGCCGCCATAAGATAACCCATCGATTGGCCTGATAAATGCATAATATTCATAAAGGATGGCATAACCGGAACGATTAATCCCACGCCTAGAAAAACGATGAATATATTACTTAGTAGGATAAATAGGACGGTTTTTTGTTCTTTCAATGGTTTCTTCATGAAATAATACCTCTCTCTGTAAAATCATAGCTGTGAAATGCCTCTCCAAAATACAGTCCATGAGGCATTTAATTTATCCTGTAGACGTTTTTCATTATTCCCATAAGCAAGCTCTAACATCATGGAATCAACAACACCTAAGAAAGCAAGCGTAGGGATGGA
This sequence comes from Paenibacillus sp. TAF43_2, assembly GCF_052113545.1. Taxonomy (NCBI): domain Bacteria; kingdom Bacillati; phylum Bacillota; class Bacilli; order Caryophanales; family Paenibacillaceae; genus Paenibacillus; species Paenibacillus sp. TAF43_2. The sequence goes on along the minus strand of NZ_JBFRDK010000147.1, from coordinate 16,431 downwards.
GGCTATATCTTCCCTAATGGCTTTCGCCGCGATCCAATCATGAAATTTGCCTTCGAGTACAGTTTGAATCTTATTTTCCGAATCGAATACTTCCTCATTAATGGCTGGCGCCAAATGGAGAGGCGGAAAAAAAGACATACGCAGCCAAAACTTCAACTGCTCGCTCTGTTGAAACAAATCAATGACTAATTGCAGGTATCCAAATAAATCCTCTTTAGGATTTTGGGTACCCACTTTACTCAAATAGTTTAGCTTCGATGAGACTTCTGCTTCTTTAGCATCTTGTAATACTTGTAGGAACAGATCATCTTTTCCTTTGAAATGAGCATAGAGAGACTGTTTTTTCATTCCGACATTGTCGGCAATTTGAGATAGAGAGGCACCCTCATACCCATGAATTGTGAAAAATTTTAAAGCAATGTCTTTAATTTCTTGGCTTTTCAATAAGATCACCTCACATTAACGAACGTTCGTCAGTTATATTATCAAAAATTTTTTTCTTATGCAAATGAAAATTGCTTTGGCAGGCTAAAAAAGCTGGTTTTGAATATAATAAGCTTATCTTCTTCTAAAGGATTGACAATCCGCTTCGTAGTAACTACAATGGTTACAACGGTGGTGATGCTAAGTGAAACAAATTAGTAGCAGATTTTCCATTGCTGTCCACATCCTTTCTCTAATTGCCGTCAGCTCCAATGATTGTACAGGCGATTATATTGCAGGCAGCGTGAATACGAATCCTGTCATTATCCGCAGAATTATGGGGATGCTCAAGAAGGCAGGCTTGGTAGATATTCGACCAGGAGTCGGAGGCGCTTCCTTGCTGAGAGATCGGGATGAGATCACACTATTGGACGTTTACCGTGCCGTGGAAGTCATTGAGGATGGTCAATTGTTTAATTTTCATGATAATCCGAACCCAAAGTGTCCGGTTGGCCGAAATATTGAAGCAGCTCTTCGCTTGGAAATGAAGGAAGCTCAATCTGCAATGGAACAAAGGCTAGCTCAAGTAAACTTAAGCCAGCTCGCAGCTCATTTTGTGTAACAAAAAAGCTCATTGAGCTTTTTTTATACCCAAGTTGTAACCAAGGTGGTTATAACGAAGGGGCAATCATAATACATTAAACTAAATGGAGGAATTACGATGAAAATTTTGGTGACAGGTGTAACAGGGAAATTGGGATCAATTGTAGTAGAGACTTTATTGGAGACTATACCGGTAGAGAATCTGGCTGTCAGCGTTCGCAATCCGGAGAAAGCCGAACACCTTCGTGCGCGGGGCGTGGATGTACGTCATGGGGATTTTGACCAGCCACAAACGCTAGATAAAGCGTTCGCGGGTATCGACCGTTTATTGATCGTGTCCACTGACGGCGATAACGAAACGAGAATTCGTCAGCATGCCGATGCCGTAGCAGCCGCTCAGCGCGCTAATGTTGGTTTCATTGCGTATACCAGTGTAGGAAATGCAAGCGAGAGCTCACTTTTTCTTGCGCCAGTACATCGTGCTACGGAAGAAGCTATTAAGAACACTGGAATTCCTTATTCCTTCCTGCGCAATAACTGGTATTTGGAGAACGAGATCAGCAGCATTCAAGCGGTCCTTGGAGGTGCGCCTTGGCTGACATCAGCGGGTTCAGGCAAAGTAGGCTGGGCAACGCGTCGCGATTATGCAGTGGCAGCTGCGGCGGTGCTTGCTGGCGAAGGCCACGAGAATACCGTTTATGAGTTGTCCGGCAAGCTTACGACGCAAGAAGAGCTGGTTTCCATTCTTGCCGCTGTCTTGGGACGGGAAATTCCTGTTCAACAAGTGGATGACACTACTTATGCCAGCATCATGAGCAGTGCAGGCGTACCTGAACCGGTTGTTCCTATTCTGGTTCAGATTCAAAGTGCGATTCGCGATGGAGCATTGGAAGTGGAAAGCAATGATTTTCAGAAGCTGCTTGGTCGTCCAGTCACGCCGCTCGAAGAGGCTCTACGTCAAATCGTAAACGAAATTCAGTCATAATTAAGCGGTAAATCAATTCTAGAGGTTGTCCCAGAAAGTCTTAAGTGACCGATGGGACGGCCTCTTTTTTATTATTGCTAGTTTGAATAACAAGTTAATGACAACTATTGCTCCTTACTCCGTTTTCTATGATGCTTAACCACTGTGAGCACTAAAATCAGAAGAACGGGTAAGGTATAGGCAAGATTATTGAGCAGCGGCCATGTCACATTGACGAACTCCTCCAATTGAGATTCCTTCGTATAGGTGGTTAACGACAGCATGAGGCAAATGAATGCTACGGGAAATACGACCAAGCGTTCATTTTTCAAGCCTAGAAGTTCTTTCAACATTTTGATCAGGATGAGCAGGAGAATAGAAGCCTTGAAATAAAAGCCGATGATGAGCGAGAATCCGATGATGGATTCAATTCGCTCGATTACCTCCTGAAACGATATTAGCCGGGCTAGTTGGTACAAAGAGTATTTCAAGTCACCGGACAGTGGTCCCAGTACCATAATGCTGCTTATGACCGAGGCAATTAACGTCAAGGAATTGATAACAAGCGCAAAGTACATATGTTTGCGCAGCTGAGCGTTCTCATCCTTGCGTACAAACGATAAGATGACCGAAAATACGACCATCTCGGAGTAGGGAAACCCATAAACCACATAGGAGGCGTTCAGGATTGGTCCAATTCCATCTGGCATCACAGGGAGCAGATATTGCGGGTTGTACAGGTTTGACACCAGAATCCAGATAAGAACAATACAGCCGAACATCAGAAACATTAATACAGCAGCCATCCGAGCAAGGACCTCAATTCCTGCCATCGCTGTTACTCCGATCATAATGAAAAACAATGTGCTTACAGCATAGGTAGGGGTTTCTTTCATCATCGTATTCTTGAAGAAGATTCCGATTTCAATGACAACGCCCGAAATATTCCAAAGCAATACGCAGGTGAAAGGGATCAATACCAAAAAGGTGAGTCCTTTTCCCAGCACGGAGCGGCTTTGCTCAACCAACGAAAGCTCTGGGGCTAGCCGGTTTAAATAAAGGATAGCAGCCAGCAAAAGCATGCCTATTGCCGAGGCGATGAGAAGAGAGATCCATGCTCCATTGCCTGCAATGTTCGTTAAGGGCGCAGGGACAATGACGATGGAGGAGCCTGTCATGAAAAAAAGGAACAGCATGGACATCTGAATCGAACTGATACGTTCTTTTTGTTTCATGGGGTCTCCTCCAAATTTTATAAAACTTACGTATGCAAGGGATTGAGCCAACGAATGATTAGTTTAGCCGGTTCGGTAAATAAATTGAAAATCATATCGAGGTTAGGCCATGGCTTGGCTATTAAAAAGATAACAGCAAGATAGAGGAGCGGCGCCAACATCGCTATGTACACAAACCGATCTCGTTTGCTTGCGGCTTTCACTTTCGGGATGTCATGGATCAGCATAGCGGATGCTAACAGCAGGACGCAGATGAATTTTCCTAACACAGCTAGTGCTCCTTTTTCCCAAATATCGTACCAGCGTTCATGCCCGTACTTAACACATGAACTTGAACGTGGGTTTGAAATTGCATTTGAGCAAGCTTATCCTCCCAAATGGGTTCCAGCTGCTTCCATAGTTTCGGGTTGTTCCGATAAATTTGATTGCCGATTCCGAGCACATCAACTTTTTTTGCCTTAAAGGTACGGATTGCATGTTGAATCTGTTGTTCGATCTGCTCCTTAATTGTTTGTTCAAAACGCTCCATATCTTGCTTGGTCTTAAGGTCTGAGCATCTCAGTTCTCCGGTTGTACCTTCAATCGTCATATGGATGTCGACGGTTACATTCTCATCTGTCACTTTCGCAACCAATTGACTGTTGAAGTTGATTATTTCAAGAGATTCTTTGTTGTAGATCTGCTTCTTTTTTTCATGATTCATGCAAGGGAATTCAAATACCCCATACTTATATTTATCTGTCARCATCATCAGCGTTTCGGTATCTTTCTCCGTAAGAACCCCTACCATTTTCCCGTCTTGAATCAATGCGACCCCGGAAATTGACGCTTTATTATCCAAGCTATTTTTATGCAGGTAAGGCATAGCAGAGGTTTTGGAGGGACTGCTTAGCTGAATAGCGAGATCATATAGCGGAAGGTTAGACGTTTTCGCGGAATAGAGAGCTCCGGTCGTCTCCATCTTTCTATACTGTTGACCAATGGTCTGCTCGATAAACGGTTTAATATCGAGAAATGCCGCCGCCGATTTCTCAGCTATGATGGGAAGAATCGTGCCCCGTGGCTCATGGTCTCTTGAGAAAAAATCAAGCACTTCACGGATGTTCAACGTTCTGGCTAAATTCTCTTCGATGATAATGACTCGCATATGATCCCATTTGGCTTTACGTCCGAATTTTGCAGGGATCTCGCGCATCGCTTCAAAAAAGGTTTCTCCTGTTGTTCGAATATTAATTCCTTTCGCTGCTGTACTCGTTGCTGGATCAGTTTGCATTTTGCTGGAAGGGTTATAAAAGTGAGTCGTAATATCGACAAAATCACCCTTGCCTCGATCAATCGATATCGCTTGCACATAGCCATACTCGTCCAGTTCATTATTATCCCAGCATCCAGTAATCAAGCAAAGAACAAGAAATGAAGCGAGAGAGGAGAGGAATGGCTTCACTATGATTTCTTCCTTCCTGCAGATTTTTTATGTAGATGTCGACTCCTAGGCGAATGAACCAACAATCGTCTTGGCAGCACGAAAATCGCATCTCGCAGCCTTTTCAAATCCAGTGGAGCAAACGAATCTAGATAGGGCTCACCTAAGGATCGTAGAGTCGCTAGATGAATGTAAATGAGAATTAAGCCTACCATGATGCCCAGCCCTCCAAACGTCGCTGCGAGAAACATTAATGGAAAGCGCAAAATCCGCAGTGCGATGGCCATGTTGTATTGAGGGAGCGCAAAGGAAGCGATGCCCGTCAAGGCCACGACAATGACCATGACCGGAGATGCAATCTGTGATTGAATAGCTGCTTGACCGATAACAAGCGCCCCAACTATGCTGACGGCCGAACCGATCGGCCGAGGCAGACGAATGCCGGCCTCCCGCAGCAGCTCAAAGAAAAACTCCATAATCAACGCCTCAATCATAGCAGGGAAGGGGATACCTTCCCGTGTATCTAAAATGGCTAGCAGGAGAACCGTCGGTATGAGTTCGGAGTGGAAGGTTGATAACGCGATATAAGTGCTGGGCAGCATGAGCGCTATGAGGAACGCAGCCAGTCGAATCAATCGAATTAACGAAGAAAAAATCGCCCTATAGTAATAATCCTCGCTGTTTGTAAAAAACTCAATGAATTTTCCTGGACAGATAAGAACCGAAGGGCTTCCGTCCACTAACGCAATGATTTTTCCATCCAGCAAAGAGGTAACCGTCGTATCCGGGCGCTCCGTATACCGAACTTGCGGAAAAGGGGAGTAGTTGGAATCATTAACCCACTCTTCCAGATAGGAAATATCAATCATTTCTTCTTGATCTATACCCTCAATCTTCTGCTTAAACGCTTCTAATGTCTCCGGCTTTACGACGCCTTCCAAATAGCCGTAGGACACTTTTCTATGAACCTTCTCCCCGGATATAAAATACTCAAATTTAAGTTCGGGCGATTTCAGCAAGCTTCGAATGACACCGATATTGCGATCCAAGCTTTCAATGAAGCTGACATGCGGGCCTTGAACGGTAGGCTCCGTAATGGGCTCTGAGGTTTGACGCTGCTCGACATCAAGGGCAAAATAGGCGATAGCTTTAGGCCATCCGTCAAAAAAAATGACGACTTTGCCGTCCAGAATGCCTCTGACGGCTTGTTCCATTTCGCTCATAAGCTCAACGTTAGGGGAAGCGATGCCATGATTCTCAAAATAATGGATAACATCTTTTATCGTTACCGTCTCGGCAGGACCAAGCTCATGCGGCACTAGATTTTGCAGTGTATCCTTTGCAAAATTCGTAACGGTCGTTTTCGTTAGCGTATCGAAGTAGACGGTAAAGGCTGATTGCTCCAAGCCCTGTCCATAACTCCAACGATGTATTATCAAGTCTTTGCAGTTGGCAAAAAAACCTTCGATCGCGTTCAAGTTTTCTTCCAGATGGGGAGAAATGTTCGGGTAAGAAGGCTTGTCGGATGTAGTGTGATTAGGTGAAAAATTGGGCGATTTCCGCATGCGTGTCTCCTATCCGAAGTGAAGTGTCGAATGATTACATCTTTTCCCTGTTGAGGAAAAGATATTCGGTTGCCATTGGATTGGGAGGAGGGGAGGAGCCAATGTCTATTCTGTTTACCTGTTATATTTTATTGCATGTATGAGATTGACGACTATAATTGGTTTAAAGAAGAGGGGATTGCAGCGAACTTATGGCTAGGATTCATCTTAATGATGCGGCGCAAATGAATCCTGATTCTCCGATATTACCTTTTTTGGCGCCGGATTTAACCGCAAATGTGTATTGCCAACGTCTTTACTTGGCTTTACCGATCGCGAGGGTCAATTAAAGGTGATCATCGGAATGAGTGTACGTGAGATTCAGGGTGCAATGATTTATAATAATCAAGAGATTCCTTTTCATGTGAAAGGCAATGAGTATTTGACCTATGAGAACAGCAAGTTTAGCGTGGAGCGTGCAATTGGCGTCGTAAATCCAACTTACCGTTAATTGCGGGGTTGAAAAGTGATTGTTGAGGTTCGTTGTGCAACAAAGAACAAGCCTTGAACCCGAATGGGCTCAAGGCTTGTTTCGTTATTGAGGCAGCTGTGACAGACGACGTTCCCTTATCAGCACAATAGACATAATCGTTATTGAAATAGAGACTAGCGCAATTGGAATGACGAATATGGATGGATCGTACCCTTCGATGAACAATGGTAACAAATATCCGATTAATGATGCCGTTAGTGAAATGAAAACGTACAAGCTAGCGCCGAATCCGGTTCGGCCTGCGAACATGCGCTGCACATACCCCATCGCTACTCCGTACAAGATGGATACAAAAAAAGAATAAATCGGCTGAATGAGGAAAAAAACGATTAATGGCGAGTGCAAGGCATAAATCGTATAAGTAATAAGCGCCCCAAAGCCGCCGATTAAAATAATTATTTTGCTGCCGTATTTCGCCGCCCAATAACCTGCGATGGTCATGAACAACAGCTCGAATACGGCTTGGGAGCTCCAAATATAAGACATATATTCCGGCTTGCCGAACAACGTTTTTACAACAAGCGGCAAGTACAATCCGCGAATGGCATCTGCGCATGCAAGCAGCAGCAGAGCGATTAGCATGATGAGGGAAAAAGGCTCACTCGCTCCCATATTAGCTTGTTTTTTCTCTTCAGAGTGTTCCCGGTAGAACAACAGCAGGATAACGAGCATAGCGTAACCTGCAAAGTTGCCCCATAATACACCTTGAAACGTAGCAATCAAATACAAATTCGCTCCTGCCAGCAAACCGCAAAAAAAACCAACACTGTACCCTGCGCGCAGCCAAATTTGTGYCATCTCCACAATATCCCCAGCAAGTCTAGCAAAATGATTCCGAGATATAGCGAACAATTGTCCCATTATGAGTCCGGACGGAGCGCTCACAACACACATGCCGATCAGTGCCTGGACATAACCTTCCGCATTCATGTAAATTATCAAACCGACGAGACATAACAAAGCAGCGGCAATGACCAGTCTTTTTCTGCTGCGCAGCTTATCACTTAACAGTCCAACTGTAATCGTAGTTCCCATATTGAGCAGCAGCGACACAACGAAGATCGATACGACTTCATTCTTTGAAAGCCCGATGCTCTCACTTAAATAAATTGCATTCATCGGTGCTAGAATGCCCATGCCGATGCCATAACAAAATAAGGTGAAAAGCATCCTGCCTGCACCATCCACCTGCAAAAAACGTTTCATATCTGCGGCAATACGCATCTTCAACCTGCTCCATTCTCCTCATGACCTTGCCAAATTCTAACAAAGTGTAGCTCACTTTTCTCTTGTTGTCTAGAAGAAAACAGTGGTTTTATACAGAGACAAGAGTCAATAGTTGTAGAGATGAGTAACTGAAATCGTAACCCTAGCTGATAAGGGCAGAAAATGAATACTTTTCTGTAACAAAACACCTTTGTTATTGGGGATACGTAATTTGGGACTGACCCCTTAGCGTGAGAAAAATTAAAACACCTTCAAGAAAATGCAACCATGTCGTAAGAGATGGGGACAATCTTGGAGGTGTTTTTACGTTGGCAACAAGAGTAAGTTATCCGGTGGAAACAAAAATGAAAGCGAGTTCCAGTGAAAGAGGTCATGGAGCAGCTGAGCATACGAAATAAGACGCAATTGGAAACCTGGATGCGATGGTACCGCAAGGGCGAATTAAACCGCTTGGAGCAACGTGTAGGCAAACAATACAGCTTTGGTAAAGGGCCTGAGTTACCGAAATAGGGGCTTTTTTTGGTGATCTGCTTTTAAGTGGGATGTTTTATTTCTGTGGATTTAAGATCAGGGATAGAATTTTAGCGTTCGATAAAACGTAAGATTTAAACTGCGGATCATTTTTTGTTTAAATTCAGTTTACAAAGGTACGTTACCATCACGTTATCAACAGTTGTATAGGAGGAATTACAATGGTTCATGTAAATAACAAGAAAATAGAGCCAAACCACGGTGACTGGGCTGTCGAAGCGAACGGACTCGTAAAAACTTTTGGTGAAAATCGGGCTGTGGATGGCGTGAATATGAATGTACGCGCGGGTTCAATTTACGGTGTGCTTGGTCCGAATGGAGCAGGCAAGACCACAACGATTAGTATGCTCGCAACCTTGCTTCGTCCAGACGCAGGCTCGGCGCGAATCTTCGGGCACGATGTAGTAAAGGAATCGCAGATTGTTCGTCAATTAATTGGGGTTACCGGCCAGTACGCATCGGTTGATGAATCACTAAGCGCTACAGAAAACCTAGTTATCTTCTCTAGGCTGTTAGGGCTTGGGCGTTCAGAAGCGAAGCGTAAAGCAGATGAATTGCTTGAGGAGTTTGGTTTGACGGAAGCAGCGAAGCGGCCATTGAAAAACTTTTCCGGCGGCATGCGCCGCCGCTTGGATTTGGCGGCGAGTCTTATTGCACAACCGCCGCTTATTTTCTTGGATGAACCGACTACAGGGCTCGACCCGCGTACGCGTGCTCAGATGTGGGATACGATTCGCCGATTGGTGAAGACGGGGTCGACTGTGCTGTTAACGACACAGTACCTCGATGAGGCGGATCAATTGGCTGATAGAATCGCAGTTATCGATCGCGGTCGGGTAGTGGCAGAGGGCACGGTGGATGAACTGAAAGCTTCAGTAGGTACCTCCTCATTGCAATTGAGAGTAGTAAACCCGCTGGACATCGAAGCAGCTCGTCAAACGGTTGAACATGTGCTGAAAACACAATCAATTGTGTTATATGAAGCTGGAATGATTACGGCCCCTATGGCGGATGCCGATTTGGTCACAGATCTGCTTATCGCACTGCGTGAGAGAGGGATTCATTTGGCAGAAATGAGCGTACAAAAACCGACCCTTGATGAAGTGTTCCTCACAATCACAGGTCATGGTGTTAAAGAGGACGCTGCACAAGCGTCCGATGTATCAAATAAAGCGGAGGCGGTAAAAGTATGAAAAGCACTTCCATACAATCAGGATTTGATCGTGAGCTGAAAAACCACACGAGCTTTGGTCAAACCATTCGTAATTCATTAACGATGGCTTATCGCGGCCTGCTTAAAATTCGGCGTACACCTGAACAATTGTTTGATGTTACACTTCAGCCAATCATCTTTACTTTAATGTTTACCTATATTTTTGGCGGTGCCATCTCAGGTGACGTAATCAGTTATTTGCCCGTCATCATTCCCGGCATTCTCGTGCAGACTGTAATTACGACCTCAGTTGTTACTGGCGTTCAATTGCGCGAGGACATGGACAAAGGTGTATTTGATCGGTTCAAGTCATTGCCAATCTCACGAATTGCTCCATTAGCTGGAGCTTTGCTTGCAGACACCATTAGGTACACGATAGCTACTGTACTCACTTTAACTATGGGATACATTATGGGCTATCGTCCTGATGGAGGCCTTGATCATGTGGCCATCGCTGCACTACTTGTGATCTTCTGTTCTTGGTCAATCAGCTGGATCTTCGCTTTCTTCGGCGTCATCGCCCGTACTGCCTCAAGCGTACAAGGGATATCGATGATTGTGCTGTTTCCGCTGACGTTTCTTTCCAATGCCTTTGTGCCGGTTGATACCATGCCGAAATGGCTTCAATGGTTTGTCAACATCAATCCGGTCTCCCATCTTGTCAGTGCCGTCCGTGATTTGACCAACTCTGGAACGGTAGGCTGGGATTTGGCTATCTCTCTGATCGGAGCAATTGTGATCGTAGCCATCTTTGCACCGATTACGGTTCGCGCCTATATGCGCCGGACATAATGAACAACGTGGAGTTCAATTGATGCTAGCGCCAAGCTCCACCAATCGCTCTAATCAAAACGGCAGAAATGYCGTTTTTTTGTTTTATACTTCTATAGCGAGCTCTAGTAAAGTTCACAAATTTCCATAATATGCTATGATTATTGGTAGAAAAGTATAGATGATACCATGAATGAAGCAGCCATTTGGAAAGGAAAGATGACATCAATGAAGTATGGGAAATTAATCGGAGAAGGCAATACCGCATCGGTATATGAATGGGAAGAAGGGACAGTGCTTAAGCTTTTCGTTCACGGTTATCCAAAAAGTGATGTAGAAAGAGAGTTTAGAAACGCACAAGCCATTAATGATATGAACTTCGCAAAACCAAAGGCATATGAAATGATTAGTTGTGAAGAGCGTATGGGTATTATTTATGACAAAGTGGAGGGCGAATCACTGCTCGATTGGGTTTTGAAAACAGGTGATCTCCATGGATGCGCGGAACATATGTCCAAGCTTCATAAGTCGATTTTAGAGAACAGAGTTAGCACTAGCGATGTGCCGGATTACAAATCATTTTTAAAATACAATATAACAAATGCGTCATCGGCTAATGGAGTGGAACAAGAAGGTGTATTGCAAAAATGGAGTGAATTGAAGGATGGAGACACACTTTGTCATGGTGATTTTCATCCAGGCAATATTTTATTATCCAATGGCCAGACAAAAGTTATCGATTTCATGAATGTGTGTCATGGACATTTTTTGTATGATGTTGCAAGAACTGTATTTTTGGTGGAGTATACACCCGTGCCTGAAGGTACAGAGGATATAAAAGTGGTTAGGGGATTAAAGAGAGCATTGGCAGATTTGTATCTTGTCCAAATGGAGGTTACCCGTGAAATGATACAAGACTATTTATCGGTAATCATTGCGGCTAGAGTTGGAGAATGTCCTGACGAACCCCGCTGGAGAGAACAGCAGTAAATGGCGGCTAAAGTGGAGAAAGAAAAAGACAGCCTCCAGTTGAATGGAAGGCTGTCTTTTTTTGCAGCTATGCACTAGTGATTGAAGGCATGCTCTTTTTGCTTGTTCAAGGCGATGAAAACAGTAAATAACAGAAGGATGATTCCAGTAAAGATGAACCCTTCGATAATGTTGAAAGGAAGCCATCCCAGAACGGATGAGCCTGCAACCACACCTAGAGAGAAGAAGGCATAGAAATATCCATAAGCTTTCCCGCGAAGCTCAGCTGGCGTAGCTCTAATGAGCATCGTATTGATGGATGGGAACAAGAAAGCAAAGCCGATACCATATAGTCCTAAAACAAAATAAAGTCCTAATGTCGTTGATGATTGGCTAATAAGCAGCTGACTTAATCCCATTAAACCCATGCCTAATGCCATCGTTCTTGATGGGGAAACGCGATCGAATATACGGTTTGTAGGAAGCACAAACATGAGAACGGCAATGATTCCGAAAGTGCTCATTAGCGTACCGCTTAATTTGGAATCATATCCAAGCGTTTGAACATGCAGCGGCAACAAATAAGCGATTACGCCTTGAGAGAACATTAAGAAAAAGGCACCGCCATAAGCTTTTACAACACCTGCATTAAAGAATGAGCCGGTTGCTTGTTCGACCGTTTTTTCTTTTTCTTTCTTTAATGGTTTGTACTTGCTTAGAAAAATAGCAGACAAAATGGCGAGTGCAAACCCTAATACAGCCACACAAGTAAAAACGAAGGGTACGGAAGTTTTGCTTGCCATAATTCCGCTGAAAGCAGGTCCAATAATGGCGGCTAATCCAACAAAGGTACCCGTGAAGGCAACTTTTTTCCCTTGCTCATTATTTATCGTAGTATTTGCAGAGAAAGTAAACGCAGCTGGAACAATTAACCCGGCCACAAAACCATGAATGATTCGTACGATTATTAATATGACTGGAGAGTCAACGAATTGATATAGCAGCAAAGCGCTGCTTGTCAGAAGCAAACCGATCATTAGTATTTTGAACGGCCCTACCTTATCCGTCATAATACCAGACAATATGTTGCCAAACGTATTGGTTAACGAATAAAGCCCAACAACAATGCCTACAATAAACGAGCTTGCACCAACGGAAGCGGCAAAAGTACTCATAACCGGCAGCTGTGCAAATAAGTCAATAAAAGAGAAAAATACGATACTGTACACTAATATGGCATAGTTAAAAGGCTTTACGCTATATTTGGCTTGTGCCTTCTTCAGCTTCCAATCGAGCAAAAAGTTGCCTAATGGCACAAAAGCCGCAACTACTGCTGCTGTAGGCCAAAGCAAACTCCACTTCACTCGAATAGCTGCGTAAAGTATCGCTACAGCATATAAACTGAAAATCCCCCCGTGAATACTTCCCATAAGCGTCACGGCTTGCTCTATTCCCCATATATATTTCAAGGGCATAGCGATACATAGTAATAAAAGCAATGAAATACCATCTAAAAAACCTGTGATTCGTAAAATGTGAATTGGATGTCCTCGCACTTTTCATGCTCCTAATATAGATTGAATTGATCTCTCTATTCTAACATTTAATTAGGCGATAAAAACAGAACGAGGCAGATGGAAAGTGAAGGTTCAGCAACAAATATGAGATGAACGATATATTTCTGGAAGTTGTCGTCAGAAATGGTGAATTCGAAATCTTATTTTATGTCCCAATTAAAGCTTGACCTTGAAGTATACTTCAACATTTATGCTCTATCTTATCAATTACGGCTATCCATAATTGAAGTTTGAGATGAAGTTGGAGGTTATGTATGATGCGAATATTAGAGTTAGTTGTTATTTTACTCATTATTGCAGTCACGGCGGGAATCCTATTTGGCAAAAGGGAGCGGCGGCTGAATGCAGTGTTATGTATGTCCTTAGTGTTGGTTGTATTATTGCATGGAATAATCGATCATTTTCGCATACAGATAGCTCCGGCCTATGCTGCTGTTTTAATGCTAATCATTGTATTGCTCCTTAGATTGGCTAAGCTGTAGAGCAAAGACCCTATTCATCGGCTAAAGTTAAATTTCCTGATGGGCGCTCTATTTTTTATGAAGCAACACCTGAGTTTCCATCTTCGGAAGAGCTATACAAGTACAGAATTAAGGGCGTTGGCATTCGTGCAGCAGATGCATCTTTCGTGCTGGATACGATAACAAAATGGAACAGATCGGACCTATTATTTGCGATCATTTCGTACGTTGGATGATTGAGTATGTTGGGATAAAGACAATGGAGCTTATAGGGCTTCATTGTCTTTTTTATGACAAGTCACAGAAGATGGCAGCTAACCTATAAGTCATTTATACTCCCAGGCGGCGCATCTCTAAGGCCAAATGATACCAAGGGCCCATAGTTCATGATTCGGATCATCATCTTGGCCATTTGCGTCGGGGTTTGGCTTAGTCTAGATTCGATCCAGTGCATGAAAATGCCAAAGTTGGCCGATGTCATATAGGCTACGACATATTCGGGCGGCATGACGACTTTATGCTGAGGCACGATTTTGATTTTCTCATAAATATGTGAAGCGAGCAATGTGCGAAATTGAATGGCCAACGACATGTCACCCTTTGGTCCAAACATGATGCGAAGAAAATCGGCATGACGGGCTAGCTCTTCGAAAATTTTAATGCTTTGAGGATACGGTTCATCTTTGTCGAGATACGTCCTGGCTTCCATGATATCAAATTTCATGACGCATGCTTCTATGGTGGCAAATACTTCGTCTTTCAGCTGTTGAAGCATATCAGGCACATCGCAGTAATGTAAGTAGAAAGTGCCCCGGTTCACATTCGCCCGGTTAGCAACATCAGTCACCGTGACGGTATCAGCTCCTTTTTCTTCGATCAAGCTCATCAGCGCTTCGTATAAAAGCTGCTTGGTGCGAATTTGCCTGCGATCAAGTTTATCATTCAAGGTATTAAATCCCCCTATTTTTCGAGTTAATGAACAGACGTTAAAGGGAATGGTGAGTAATGAACACTGCGGATAGAAGTGATTATTGTACTTTTCCCCCATCTCATTATAATTAACAACATGAACACTAATCAACACCTTGTTAATTAATAGAGAGAAGGAGCGGATAGAAATTATGGGGATTTTTAAACAAAAAATAACGTGGATCGGAATGTTGATTGTTCTAGTCGTGCTCGTCGTCTTTGGAGCGGCAATGATGGGATCGGTGCTTGGCACAAAGCCCAAGGATGTACCTGTGGCGCTTGTCACGCTCGACCAATCTGTGAACATCCCAACTGGCGGTTCGCTCGCGGTAGGTGAAATGTTGAAACAAAAGCTGATGGAAAACGATCAGTTGCCCATTTCTTGGACGATTGTTAGTTCGGAAGAAGAAGCACGCGCGGGGATTGATAATAGAGAGTATTATGGAGCAATGATTCTTCCAGTTGATTTGAGCGCAGGAATCGCTTCATTAGCTGGACCGTCACCGAAGCCAGCAACTGTGCAGATTATTGTGAGTGAAGGAGCAAGCTCGCAAGCAGCAACGCTAGTCAAACAAAGTCTCGGTCAAGTGATGAAAATGACTGGAGCAGAGTTGTCCAAGTCGATGCTTGTACAAATGGGTGAGAAGACGCAGCAAGTACCGGTCGCTGTTGCCCAAGCCTTGCTCTCTCCAATTAATGTACAGGATGAGACTGTGCATGCGGTCGGTACGAATAATGCTGCTGGTAATGCACCAGGTTTATTGACACAAATTATGTGGATGGGCAGCTTAGTGACAGCGTTGATTCTGTTTATGGCTGGCGGAAATGCTATGAAAGCCGGGGCAAGTCGATTGTCCTCAATCTCGATGCAGCCTGCTGCAGGAGTTGTCATCGTTGGTATCGCATCAGGATTTCTCGTTTGGATGGCTTCTTCTTGGTATGGGATGGAGCTGGCGCAGGCTTGGGATACATGGTTATTCCTGTGGCTTGTGGGTGCGACCTTCTATATGCTGCAGTCCGCACTGCTGAACTGGATGGGCATGCCAGCAATGGGGATTCTCGTTCTGCTTATGTTTTTCTCTATGCCGCTGCTTAATATGGCACCGGAGTTTCTGTCCCAAACATCGCATGATTGGATCTATTCGTGGACGCCGCTTCGATTCGCCGCTGTAGGAATGAGGGAGGTAATGTACTTCGGAGGCTTAGATGCGGTCAGCTCCAATGCGTACATTTTGTGGTACATTGCAGGAGGCTTCCTTCTAATTCTGCTTGCTGCAATTTTTAAGAGAGAAAAAGCGGTTTTATCGCAGGCTTCATTACAAAAAAGTTATTAAGCTATATTAGTTAGTTATTAGGCTATATTAGTTTGATTAGATGCCACTCCTTGGTAGGAGTGGTTTCTCTTTTTTTAAACGTATATTTTGCTGCCAATTCCCCGTTTTTGAGCCGAGGGACGGTGACGTGCAGTGCTAACGGACATCAGATCCGCTATTTTGGAATCTGAGTGGTTTTTTAAGCATGTTACGGACATAGGTTCCGTTATTATTGTTGAAATCCCCCTAATACTTTGGTTTTCTAGAAAATAACGGAACCTATGTCCGTTAAAATCAAAAAAAGAGCGAAATCCATCAAATAGCGGAACCTATGTCCGTAACACTCGCCACCCAATCTGCTTTTTCTGTCACAGTAAGAATTCAAACACCCCACGCAACTTTGACCCACACCCAAGCAACATTGAGAATTACCGATAAAAATCCACACCGATGTTACATTGAGTATTACCGAGACAAACCTATGTCCAAGTTACATTGAGTATTACTGACACACGTACACACCCACGTAATTTTGACTATCACCGTTACATTACTTACTCTCATGCTACTAGACGTATACCGTTACAATCGAATTTTAAAAGTCGGCAGCGTTGGTGGCCACTTGATACCTCTAACAGTTGAAGTTCAACGAGTT
>NZ_JBFRDK010000146.1:0-16136 GCF_052113545.1 Paenibacillus sp. TAF43_2 | reverse complement strand
ACGGTACAGTGAACATTCTTCTCGCAAAGCTGGATCTCATAGAGCACCCCATAAATTTTCTATCCATCCCTGAGTACTTCTGGTCGATTCTAGTAAGCGTCAACGTGTGGAAGGAGGTTGGGTTTGCAAGCATTGTGTACCTAGCAGCCATTGCTGGAGTAGATCCAACGCTGTATGAAGCTGCATCAATAGATGGAGCAAGCCGATTTAAGCAAATTTATTTAGTGACACTTCCATGTATAACCCCAGTGATTATCATCTTCATGATATTAGCCATTGGCGGGATCCTTAGTGCTGGATTTGAAGATATTCTATTGCTGGCCTCCAATCCAATTCTCAGAGAATATTCAGATGTCATAGATACCTATGTTTATCGAGTCGGCATTCAAAATTCACGGTTCTCTTATGCGACAGCTGTTGGTTTGTTCAAATCTATTATTAGTGTTGTTTTGCTGCTAATAGCGAATAGAGTGGCACGCAGGGCGGGAGTTAGTCTTTGGTAATTCATTTTGCAAAATAAAGGGGGGAATGCAAGCATGAGGCTTAGTACAGGCGATAAAGTATTTCACATTTTGATATATGCAAGCCTGATCATTTTGGGGATCGTGATGTTCTATCCTTTCTGGAATTCTCTAGTTATTTCCTTTAATGAAGGAAGAGATACGGCACTTGGCGGAGTTACGATCTGGCCGAGGGCATTTACACTTGAAAATTATAATGTTGTATTCAAGGATACTCGATTGTTGAATTCCTTCTGGATCTCGGTGATGCGTACAGTGATCGGCACGATTCTGTCCGTATTCGTTACGTCGCTGCTGGCATACGGGATGTCTAAGAGAGATCTACAGCTACGGAACTACTATATGATTTTCTTCATTGTAACGATGTTTTTCAGCGGCGGATTAATTCCGACCTTCCTGCTGGTGCGGAACCTTGGATTGATGAATACGTTCTGGGTCATGATTATTCCGGGATTGATCAGTGTTTACCATATGATCATTTTCCGTACCTTTTTCTCCGCACTTCCCGATGGTCTGGAAGAATCCGCGAAGATCGATGGATGCAGCAATTACGGAATCTTTTTTCGAAYTGTTGTGCCTATATCGGGTCCAATTATAGCTACCATCGGATTATTTACGGCGGTGGGTCATTGGAATGATTGGTTTACCGGAGCCATTTATATTTCCAAGGATGAGCTATTGCCCATTCAGACCTTATTAAGGCAAATTATGAATTCGAATATTATGACAGAAATGTCGTCCGGCAATGCAATCGCAATGGAACATATCAACAGAAACCGAAGCATAACGACAAAGTCTCTTCTGATGGCTACGATGATGGTTGCTACTATTCCCATCATTCTGACCTACCCTTTCCTGCAGAAATATTTTGTCAAAGGGGTATTGATCGGTTCGATAAAGGGATAGTCCCAATAAAAAAAAGAAGGTAGGGGAAAAAATGAATACAAGATTGAGATGGGTGTCGTTATTGATTGTCCTGATGGTTTTTCTGGCTGCTTGTTCAAACAACAACAATGGGCCGCAAGTATCGAACAACCCGGATAATTCCGGAGGAAACGACGGTCCAAAGCCGGTAACATTTTCATTTTATGGTCATTATGATTGGTTAACTACGGCACCTTGGGCGGATAACGAAGCAACCAAATGGATTTTGGACAACAAGAAAGTTACCGTTAAGCCGATTCAATCTGGCGGCGCATCGGTAGAGAAGCTGAACACGATGATTGTCTCTGACGATTTGCCAGATGTCATATTTACGGATCGCGGTGCGACAGTCGATCGCTTGGTTCAAGCACGTAAGCTTGTGCCGCTTGATGAGTATTACGATAAGTATCCCAATTTCAAAAAGTATGTGAAGGAATCTACGCTCAATCTGCTTCGTTCCGAGGATGGAAAGATCTATCAAATTCCAAATTGGTATACATCGGGAACCTTTGGGAACGGCGGATGGATGGTCAACATAGAAATTTATAATGAACTTGGCAGGCCGAAGCTGGAAACATTCGATGATCTATACAATTACTTAATTAAAGTCAGAGACACGTACCCAGATGTTGTACCGCTTGAAGTTGGGGAGAAAGGCGCAGGCTTGGAATTGTTGTACGGAGGTTTCAAAGAAGGTGTAACTAGCAAATTCATCGGCATGAGAGGTTATCCGGRAGGCGACAAGCTAGTCTCGATCTATGAGGACTCTGCATTTCAGGAAACGATGAAGTATATTAGCAAGCTATTCCGAGAGAGATTGATTACCCAAGATGCCATTACACAAACCCAGGATGCAGTCAAAGAAAAAGTAAACACAGGCCGAGTGGCTGTTATGGTCGAATCGAATATTACAACTTACGGAGCAGAAGGGCATCGTGAATTGACTAAGGTTAAACCAGACGGTGGTTACGAAATTATTTGGCCGATTCATAAAGCTGGATTGGACAAAAAGAATATTTTTGTGAGTGGATTCGAGAGCTTAGGATGGAATGTCAACGTTATTACGACCGAAGCCAAAGATCCCGAAGCAATCTTCGCTTATTATGACTGGCTTACTGGACCTGAAGGACAGAAGGTTCTATTCTTCGGACCGCAAGGCCTTTATTGGGATGAGCAAAATGAGGACGGATCGCCAATTCCGAATGAAAACTATAAAAGTGGGGACGTCAATAAGCGTTCGGAAACGATGAGAAAATTCGAAGATTTCAACTGGGCGGGCAACACGACCTTTATCGATAAAGCCAAGGTAAGCCTGGAGATGGCCTTGTCGGAGAAGCTAAGATCATGGGAGACGATAGCGCAAAGCTCTGTCACTTGGGCGACATCAAAGGACATTACCGAATTCGTCAATGTGGATCCGCTGCCTGATTCAGAGCTCGGCATTATCTCACAGCAAATCTCTGATATTTTCACAGTAGCCTTTGCAAATATGGTATTTGCTAAATCTGATGATGAGGTCGCATCCATCATGGAGAAAACAGCAAATGACGCAGAAAAAGCAGGGCTGGAGCGGCTGCTCGAATTTAAAACCGAGAAATGGCAGGCGAATGTTAAGAAAATTAATGCCGAATATTGATTGGAGCAAGGTGTAACCCAGATCTACAATAGGGGGGCCGGAGCATGAGTCAATTAAAATCATATAGGATCGTTGCATTAATGCTCATTTTTAGTATGTTATTCACTTCATTTAGCTTTGCAGCAGAGGCAGAATCGGAACGGGATATTGTCAATCATTGGGCTAATAAGGAATTAACAGAATGGATGGATAAGGGTTGGTTGAAAGGCTACGGGGATGGTTCAATTCAGCCGAATCAGCTTTTAACAAGAGCCGAATTTGTAGCGCTTGTTAATCAATCCTTTCAATTCACGAATGAATCGGAGCTGACCTTCCAAGATGTGCCTAAGCATAGTTGGTTTTATCAAGATGTTGCAAGGGCTGTCGCAGCGGGTTATATCAGCGGCAAGAGTGCAAAGCAATTCGCGCCGCGAGAGTTCATTACAAGGCAGCAAGCGGCTGTCGTCATAAATCGGCTGCTTCAATTGCAAGTGGACAAAAATGCAGCGATGATGGAGTTTTCGGATAGTGAACAATTTGCCGAATGGGCCAAGGAAGCTATTAGTAATGTGGTCATTCACGGAATAATGCGCGGTTATAATTCTGCAAACATATTTAAGCCTTTGAATCCATTGACACGTGCGGAGTTGGTGGTTATCCTGGATCGCTCGCYGCAAGTTAAATTAAGCCAGCTTCCCATCAAACCGGAAAACGGGAATGTTGGTGGGAACGGTAATAACGGCGGCAATAATGGAGGGAACGGCAACGGGGGAGTAACCTCGCCAGTTAAAGAAGAGAATACGCCTTTCAAAACCGAGATCACGGTGCGAACGGTTAACCAGTTTCGGAGTGCAAGTGACGTAGCGGACTTTGTTGAGCAAGCCGTTAAGTACAATGTGGATATTATTAATATGAGTGTCAAGCAGGACGAAGACGATGAAGTGCCTTCAGGCCATGTATTTTACAACAGTGCGATCGCCCCCATAGCCGATGGCTATGAGAGCTTTGATGCTCTTTCCCAAGTGATCACGCAGGCGCATCTGAAGGGTATCGAGGTTCGTGCATGGATTCCTCAGTTCCATGATCAGGCAGCCTTTCATAAGGATCCTAGCTGGCAGATGCACGCTTTAGTAGACGGTAGTGCAGTTCCTTATACTGGCTCGAATGGCAGCGAGTATTTCGTCAACCCGATCCATCCCGATGTTCAAGCTTATGAGCGCTCAATTATTGAAGAGGTCGTAAGCAATTATGATATAGATGGCGTTGTTCTCGATTGGTTAAGATTCGATAATTACAATATGGATGTAAGCAGCTACACGGTTAACCTATACGAGAGCATATACGGATATTCGCCGCTTGAGATTAACTTTGATGAAGATTCTACTCGCAGGAATGAATGGAATGAATGGAGAACGGATCAAATCGGCGGCTATGTGCAGGATGTTCGTGAGGATATCGATGAGATTAAAGCGGGCATGGAGCTGGGCGTTTTCATTTTGCCTCCGGAATTCGTAGAGGTTGGCCAAAATGCTTCGAAGTTCAAGGATGCAGTAAATTTTGTCGCTCCGATGGCTTATTTCGATGATTGGGGATTCGATGAGGAATGGGTCTATGATAAGAACGGGATTTTATCCGATACATCGTTTCTTGTCGGTTCTGGAGTAGCGATCGTGCCGACGCTCGATGACAATTGGACGGATGACGAATATCAAGCGGTGTATGGCGGAATTCGAGAGAACTTTTCTGCAATTACACATCTCTCTTACTTTAATTATGGCGCTTGGGATTGGAATGTGCTTAAGGCAATCGATGCGAGAAGAGCTTGGCCAACTGCAGGCTGGGAGCCGCCTGTGGAGCATGATTATGATGCTGTTCTTCCACAGCCTTGGAAAGCTAGAAATATCGGGTTGAAGTCTGGCGATGCATCCTATAATGCAGCGGACGAGACATTCACGTTAACAGGAAGTTCAACCGATATTTGGGGAAATAATGATCTATTGAATTATATTTATAAGCCATTGCACGGGGATGGGGAGATTRTAGCGCAAGTGACTGTAATGGAAGAAATGAGTGAGTGGGCCAAAGCAGGCTTGATGATTCGTGAGACGCTGGACGTGGACGCCAAGCATGTAGACATGATGGTTACCCCAGTTAATGGAGCTACCTTTCAATATCGGGAAAATGAAGGGGGAGGCACCGTCGATCAAACGATGGATGGGAGTCCGCCATTGTGGCTTAAGCTGAATCGCAGCGGCAATGTATTTACCGGTTCAATTTCAGATAATGGAATGGACTGGACGGTAGTCAGCAGTTTTGAAACGATTATGAATGAAGATGCCTATATAGGCTTGGCACTCAGCAATCCAGCTAGTACAAGTGATAATAAGGCAGTATTCACTAATGTTCAGGTTATCGCAGGTGATGAAGGAAAGTAGCAAAAACCATGTTGTATAGATCGGAACTTCTTACACGCTCCGCTGGGAGCGGGTGTAAGAAGTTCTTTTCTTTTTTCTAGGTTTGAAATGGAACGCTGGCGCTTTAGTCTGTCTTAATACTTATAAAATCTGATTAGGAGGATAATTCCTAAATCTCGAACTCCTATTCCTGAAGGAGCTGATCTTTATAATCTGTCGGGGATTTACCTGTAACGAGCTTAAATACTTTGGTGAAATAGTGCCGATCTGTATAACCTGTAATTTCAGAAATTTCTTTTAGAGGCATCTCTGGATGAATTCGCATGAGCTCCTTCGCTTTATTAATGCGGAGAGTAGTTAAATATTCGACAAAGGTTTCTCCATGATGCTTGCGAAATAGATTTCCTAAATGGGTGCTCGAAATTTGAAATCGATCCATAATATGAGTCATTGARATTGTTTCGCTCAAATTTGCGGATAAATAGTCGGAGATTTGTTCAATTAATCGGACTCCTTTGTTACTGGCGGGGTCATGGTCTTCAAATCGGAAAATATGCGATAGCAAGTTCCAGATATCCTCAGCAGCATTTGAATAGGAGTAGGCGGATTCAATGATTTCCTCCATTTCTTTCTCCGTTGTGATACTTGTGAGGGGTTCTAATGTGCGGAAATGCTTTTCTAACCATTGAACCATTTGCTTGCCATTTCTTTGTATATAGAGGTTCGGACAGGAGTGCTCCTCCCACTGCTCAAACCAATGGAAGATAATTTTTTTTAACAGCTTCCAATCCTTTTTATCCACCGCAATAACAATTTTCTTCTCATCGGTGCTGCTTAGGAGCAAATTGAGTTTTTCTAAAGTTGGTTGTTGCTCAGATAAAAAGATCGTCTTGGATTGTCCAATGACCAGTTGATGGTACAGCTCATCGTGAAGCTGGTTCGCAACCTGGTGAAGCTGCCTGATATCGTTAAAGCTTCGGCTAACGGCGATGGAAGGGTGACTGCCTGAACCGCCGATCATCAGTACAATTTCCTCAGCAAGTTGTTTAATCCTCTGGTCGCCGCATTGATATAATCCGAGGATAATAAATCCCCTTTTGAAATCATTTCTTGAAACGATCCAAGCCTTCTCGTTCTTTAGCAATAAAGGATTTGACGATAATTTGTTGTGAATTTCTTGCTCYGTCAGAGAAGGAGATCGTTCCTTGTCTTGTAAAGGTGAAGGTTTGTTGAAGCAAAAAACATAATAGCTAGAGAATGGAAAGCACTGCTGTAAAGTGGTTTGGATACTTCCCTCTATACTCTTGTTTTCGAGCAATTCATTTAATAAAGATTGCTGCTGAAGATAGGATTCCATGCTGATGCGTGTGTTCGTCTTATCTAATAATTGTTCGATAATTGTAGGATCAACCGGCTTGACGAGGTAATCCTCCACATTGGCCCGAATGGCATCCCGGGCATATTCAAAGGATGAGTAACCGCTCACGATTACGACGATGATATGAGGCCAATTTTGCCGAATGATGGCTGCAAACTCGATCCCGTTCATGAGCTGCATCTTAATGTCGGTAAAGATTAAATGGGGTTGAACGGTCAGTATGGCTTCCAGTGCCTGGCTAGCGCTAATACATTGGGCGACAATCTGGGTCTGCTCTCTTTTGCTAAAGTCGCTGTTTTCAATTACTTCTTTAAGATGATCCATGTAGAAGGGTTCATCATCAACAATCATAATCCTCATGGCAGCCGCCTCCATTACATGATACGTTAGGGAACTTATGTTAAAGTTTGATGTAGCCATGGAAACATACATAGGCTCCGCAATCCTCGTTATTGCCGAAGGAGAATTGATATTGCTCCTTGAACATGAGCTGAAGTCTAGCAATCGTATTCACTAGGCCCATTCCTCCAATTGAAATAGGCTCGTTTAATGTTTGATTATTTTGAATGCGTTCAAGATAGCCTTGAATGTTGTGCTTCAACGTTTCCAAAGAAGCAGGGTCAAACCCGACACCATTATCACTGATTCGTATCTCCCACTTATTTCCGATTATTTTACCGATAATTTGAATTTTCAATTGTTTATCGCTATCCGATAAACCATGCTGAATGGCGTTTTCTATAATAGGCTGAATCATTAATTTGGGAATTTGAATATTTAAAAGCCATTCAGGAACTTCTATATCATAATGTAGCCGGTGTTGATAGCGAGATTTTAATAGATCCAAATAATGCTGTGCGAATTCTAGCTCCTCACTTACGGTTGTGATCGACGAGCCGGAGGAAATTGAATATCGTAAGAATTGAGAAAGTTTTCTACTTGTGTCCGATACAGCCTTTTGCTGGCCTCTATCTGATAAAACGGTAATGACACCTAACATATTAAATAAAAAATGAGGATTGATATGAGCTTGAAGCACATCGAATTTTGCTTGCATTTGCAAGGTTCGGAATTGAACAGTCTCCTCAAGACTATCTTGTAAACGCTGGTTCAAGGCTAGAAAGGAACGGTTAATAATTTCGATTTCACCCATATGAAATTTATTTTCAATAAAGGCTTGATTGGTTTCACCTAAATTAATAGAATCAATCGCTTTTTTTAGCTTTTTAAGAGGATGCGTTAAAATTTTGGCGAGAATAAAGTAAACAAAAACCGAGATGGCAATAAGGAGTAGAACGCTTATGATCGTGACATTACGAAATAAGAGCAAAGGCGCAAATAATTGGGATTTCGGAATAATGGCCACAATGGTTATGCCTGTTTTCTCAGAGGTCTGGTACATGAAAAATTCATCTATTCCCTGTTCATTAGTCATGAACCCGTTCCCTGCACTTGCTATGCCAACCTTATTAAGGATAGCAGATAGCTTGTGGGAAGAGGTTTCTGTAGGAAGGGGAGTAGTCGAATAAAGAACCTGGCCTGCTTGCAAAATCATAATTTGTTTATCGTGCTTCGAATCTAATTCCTCTACATGCAATAAATCGGAGGCTTTGAATTGGATTTCAAGAAAACCAACGGGATGCGAGTCCCAGCTGATCTGACGCAGAAATGAAAAGACGGCTTCGGAATCACGGGATAGCCATCTGTCCTTCTCCGAAAAATTCAACAAGGAAGAGCCCTTCGCAGCTTGAACATTCTTAAATCCATCATTCGCAAGGATGGTTTGCATAATATCTACGTCAGCTTCGTTAGTTGAGTAGAAATCACCTTTTGACGTAAACAAATTAATCCTATGAATCGTTTGATAGACGGCAGCATTCAAGTAAAGGGAGTTTTGAATGGCCTTTTCGGACTGTAACGTTTCGGTGGGACTCGTATTTTTGAGATAGGCGATAGAGCTTAAATATTGGACGGCAGTATAGCTGGAATTGTCACGATTAATATATAGCTGGGTGGTTACGTTGTTATTAATGGTGGAATAAACATCCAGAGAATTGGAGTAACCGCTTACAAGCTTGTCCACATTTTCTTTTAAATTGGTTTCAATATTATTTTTCAAATACACATACATCGGAGTGCTGATAATGAGTGCAATGACGATGAGGACAAGCGAATAAGTCACATATAATTTCGTTTGTAAATTTTTGAAAGACAGCATAGACGACCTCCCCGTTCAGTATAACACATTAAAAATGCAGCCTTGGCCAGTGTGAAATATTTCCCCTAGTACTTTCAAATTCGCCATTTACGATAAGAAGCAAAAAACATAACATTGGTTTTGTAAGCATTTACATCACAAATTTGGAGGAATGAACATGAGGGGTCTCACCACAAAGAGAACGCTGTTATGGATGGTAATGGTTCTTACCTTGCTTGTTTTAGCAGCTTGTGCAGGAGCGAAGAATAACGGTAATGCAACGAATACGCCATCGGAGAGCACTGCTGCTCCAACTACAGAAAATGCATCACCATCAGCACCGATAGAAAAGGTCACATTAAAAGCACTTATGCACACGAGCTGGTTAAAGGGCGGTATGGAAGCTGTACTGAAGGATGCATCTGAAAAAATGGGCTTCACTTTAGAAATCGAGAAGCTTCCAGAGGGTACTGATGGAGATAATCTAATCAAAACTCGATTTGCTACGAATGACAAGCCGGATTTATTGTTCTTCTATCCAGCTGTTAAAGAAAGCGACGGCTTAGGTAAGCCAGAGGAGCAATTCGTTCCGCAGGACGATCAACCCTGGATGGCTAACTTCAACAAGGATATATGGATAGATGCATTTGCTTCGTCGGGGACCTTCTATGCTGCTCCTTTCGGGGGATCAAATATGGCAGTTATGATATATAACAAAAAGGTTTTTGAAAGCTTGAATTTGCAAATCCCAACCACAATGGAAGAATTCTGGGCCTTATCTGAGGCGGTTAGTAAATCGGGGAAGGTTCCGGTGTATTTGTCGGCCAAAGATGCGTGGACCTTGCAAATTCCATCACTTCAATCCGGTGCGGCACAGGATAACCTGCAGGAAATAACAAATAATGCATATACGAATAAAGGAACGATGTCCGATTTTACTGCCAAGAGACAAGGCATTACGTTCCTTAAGGATGTTGTTGATAAAGGTTATGCAAACAAAGACTTTTTATCCGATACGTATGATAATGCACAGAAAGCTCTGACAAATGGAGATGCAGCTATGTATCCGATGGCTACTTGGGTCATGAGCGACATTTCTACGAAATTCCCAGATCAAGTCAATGATATCGGATCATTCCTAATTCCCTTTAATGATACAGGTAAGAATATGGCCGGGATTTTCCCGCCAAGTGCAGTGTATGTAGTAAAAGGAAGTAAGCAAGAAGCAGCACAGAAGTTCGTCAACTACTTTGAATCCGTAGAGACTCAGAATATTTATTTCGGTGCTGAGGGTGGTATACCTACGATTAAAGGGGTTACGAATACGCTACTGACACCTGCCGAGCTTGATGCTCAGAAGCTTGCAGAAGAAGGGAGAGCCGGCCCAGTTGGTGTCAGTCCTTCAAGTGGCATTACTCAATATGCAGCTGGGGATTATCCAGCCTTCCTTCAGGATTTAGTAGCAGGCGCGAAAACTCCTGAGCAGGTGCAAGAAGCGGAACAGAAAGAATTAGTGAAAAACGCCAAAGCCAAGGATGATCCAAACTTCAAGTAAAGCTTGCTAGAAATAGTCGATAGGAAAAGCAAATTTGGAGAGTGTTTCTGAAATAAAGAAACTCTCTCTCTTTTTTGGAGGGCAACTAAATGCTGAAGCGTCATTACTACAGGTACTCTATGCTAGCTCCAGGTYTCTGTATCTTTTTAATCTTTTTCGTGTGGCCAGCCATTTCAAATTTTTTTTATGCCTTCACCAATTTAGACGCGACCTTTCATTACACGCGGCTCGTAGGGTTTGAAAATTTCATTTCCCTATTTGATGATTCGAGCAGTTCCATTGCATTCAAAAATACGTTTATATTCACAGTGGTCACCACAGTCGGTAAAGTCGGACTTGGATTTATATTAGCTAACTTTGTGAATCAAAAGCTGAAAACGACAAATTTCTTGCGCTCTGCCCTTTTCTTTCCCGTTATCTTAAGCCCGATTGCTGTATCACTGGCATTTACAGCCCTATATCATCCAAGCCGCGGATTTATCAATGTGTTATTGGAGAAACTTCAGCTTGGTTTTCTAACCCAACAATGGCTTACAAATAGCCATATCGTGATGTATTCCATCTCCTTTGTTGAAATATGGAAGTGGACGGGATTAACGGTCATCTTGTTTCTGGCAGCACTTCAGACCATTCCGAAAGAGATGATTGAAGCCGCCAAGATTGACGGAGCAACAAATTGGGAGCAGAAGAGGCATATTATATTCCCGATGATTCTCCCCGTTGTGAATACCAACATTATTATTTCGCTCATTGGCGGATTAAAAGTATTCGATATCGTTTATGCGCTTACTGGAGGCGGTCCAGGGAATGCTTCTAGCGTAATTAACACAATGATCTACAAAAGTTTCTCGCAAGGAAGAAATGGGGAAGCGACTGCCGCTAGCTTGTTATTGTTTGTGATCATTCTCGYCCTTGTATCCATAACGAACAAATATCTAAATAAAGACAACAGAGGGTGAGTGGAATGCGAGTATTGCGTAAAACATTATGGGAAGCTCTATCTGTGTTCATTAGCTTTATTATCGCCATTCCTATCTACTTGGTCGTTGTGAACTCCTTCAAAACACAGGCGGAGGCTTCAGATTTAGGATTATCCTTTCCGTCGAAATGGAACCTATGGCATAACTATTCAGATGTGTTCGTAAATGCCAAGATTCCTCAGGCATTATGGAATACAACGATTTTAACTGTCATTAGTGTATTCTTTATCGTTATTTTCTGTTCACTGTCCGCTTATTTCATTCAACGGAGAGATAACCGGGTGAGCAGGCTGCTGCAAACGGTTATTATTGCCGGCTTAATATTGCCTTCCTCCATTATTACGACGTATATGCTGATGTTTGATTTGCATCTGGTTCGTACTTATTTAGGCGTGATTTTGCTTTATATTGCTGGGAATTATGCTTTTCTAACCTACGTATACATCGGTTTTTTTCATAGCATTCCAAGAGAATTGGATGAAGCCGCAATGATTGACGGAGTTAGCCCTTACGGCTTGTTTTGGAAGATTATTTTCCCATTGCTGAAGCCGGTAAGCGCCAGCGTCCTAATTATTGCATTTATGTCGGTATGGAATGACTTCACTACCCCGTTTTATTTCTTAAATACGGCGAGCCGCTTCACCTTAAGCTTGACCGTATACTTTTTCTTTGGTCAGCATTCCTCGGATTGGAATCTGGTTTTTGCTGACTTGGTTATGGTATCCGTGCCGGTCATTCTATTGTATCTATTCTTGCAAAAGTACATCGTTGAAGGCTTAACGGCAGGGGCAGTGAAAAGTTAAATGGGAGGGTGAGGTTTGCTAAATGTCAGTGCATAACGTGAAACAAACAGCGGAGTCACTCGTGTTTGTGGGGCAAGAACAGCAGCAGCTGCGATTCCACCCGATCGTCAAAGGAAGCTTGAGCTTAAGAACACATACGAATTCCGAGCATGTGGAGTCGGTTAGTTATAAAGAAGGAAAGGATTTTATTGTTGATTATGAAACTGGGCTGATTGCAAGAACGGTCGCAAGCAGTATACGGGATTGGGCTGACCATGTATTTTTTCAGAAGCCGAACTTTGATCATCATTTGTTTGAGGAATACAGCAATCACAGTTTCACTGTGTTTATTGACTACGAATATGAGCGGGAGCAACATCATTTTAATGTTAGAGTGGGCATAGCGGCTAGTCGCTTATTAAAAAACACGATGAAAAAGCTTAATGCCGGACAAGAAGCGGTTTATGTGGTTTTTGGTGACAGCATTAGCGAAGGCGGAGAGGCAAGTGAGGATAGCTATACTTTTTATCAACGTTTTGCGCATCGGCTATCTGCTATAAGCTCGGGTGGAAACCTTCGTGTTGTTAATAAAGCAATTGGAGGAGAAACAAGCACGGGAGGCGCAGCCCGCATAGAGCAGGATATTGTGTCTAATCAACCCGATCTTCTAACGATAGGCTACGGGATGAATGATCAGAATCTATTCGAGGGAGAAGTGGCAGTACCTTATGCTATTTACGAGAGTAATATTCGAACGATTATAGAATCTACGATGCGGAGCTGTGAAACAGATATTGTGCTTGTTACGCCTTGCGAGCCAAATCCATTGTGGAAATATACGAGTGGGCTGATGGATGGTTACGCTGAAGTTCTTCGTCGTTTGGGGAAGGAATATGATATCGGCGTTGCCGATGTGAATGAGATATGGAAAAGAGAACTACTAGCAGGAAAAACGCCGGAGAGCCTTCTTCTCAATAATATTAACCATCCAAATGATTATGGCCATTGGCTTTATTATCAAGCATTTTTACATCTAATTGAAGGGTGATGCTGTCCTATGAAAGCTTTGCAAATTACAGGAGCGAATACGTATACCATTTTAGACCATGATATTCCGCAGCCCCATGATGATCAGGTATTAGTCGAAATAACGATGGTGTCGACTTGTCCGCGCTGGGATATGAATATGATGGCTGGCCGCAATATGTTTAATTATAATGAATCTCCCGATTACCCATTACCCCCGGGGTTTCCAGGACATGAGCTGGCTGGTGTAGTCAAATCGGTGGGAAAAAGCGTGCGTACGCTGAATGTGGGGGACCGTGTGGCTGCCCTTGAGCATTTGGATGGTAATGGGGCTTATGCGCAGTATTTATGCTTCCGTGAAGAGGAGCTCATCAAACTGCCAGATCACATCTCTGATAAACAAGCAGTATCGCTTGAACTATTGAAATGTGTAGTAATTGGAATCATGCAATTTGGCGATCTGCGGGGCAAATCTATCGTCGTGTCCGGTCTTGGACCTGCGGGAATGCTGGCCATTCAGGTGGCGCGCCTCTGGGGGGCTTCACGTGTTATCGGAGTGGATATTAATGAAACGCGAGTACGACAGGTTCAAGAGCTTGGACTTGGCGAGACTTGCCTTGTCGATGAGCTGCAGGGTCAGCAATTCAATTTAGGCTACGATTGTGTCGGGGCGGCCGCTTCTGTGCAAAATCTGATTGAGTACGTAGATGAGCATATCGTTATATTTGGTGTTCTTCGCGGAGATGTGAAGTATCCGGAGCATCTGTGGTACAAGGGAACGAAGCTGGAATCTTATAAATACCGCAATGTTGGTCCAAGGGATCATGAGCTGCTGATCGACCTGGTGGGGAATAAGAAATTAAACATGGAATGTCTGCAAACTCATCATTGTACGTTTGATCGGTATCAAGAAGCCGTTGATTTATTAAATAAGCAGGAAGCGATTAAGGTATATTTTTATCCACAAACCGATTTCGATAGTTAAGTCCAATATACAAGGCGGAGGGGATCTGGCAATGAAAGGCTATGGTGTTGTATTCGTTGATAAAGGCAAGGTTGAATATCAAGAGGTAACCGTTCCTGAGCTAGAGAGTCGTGATATCGTCATCGACGTGGAGCATTCCTGGATTAGTATTGGAACGGAATCTTCCTTCCTTAAGGGCGAACGAATCGCGGGAGAAGTCCCATACCTTGAGGGTGATGCTTTGCCATTTCCACAGATCAACGGCTACCAAAAGGTCGGTACAATTAGAGCGTTGGGTGATCAGGTAGAGGGGTTTCAAGCAGGTGAGCGTGTTTTTGCCACGGTAAGCAAAGTAAAGGGGATGGCATTCAACGAGGGAGGCCATGTCAGCCCTGCAGTAACGGATGTTAGCCAAGTATGGAAAATTCCAGACGGGATGAGCGCTGTGGCGTTTGCGGGACTTGTGCTTACGCAAGTTGGCTATAATTGCGGCTCTCGGCCACCGGTGAAGAAAGGGGATCAGGCCATCGTCATTGGCGACGGTCTTGTCGGTCAGTGGGCAGCTCAAACCTTGATCCATCGGGGGGCTAAGGTTACCGTGCTGGGCCGTCATGAGGATCGGTTAGCGCTTCTTCCGGATGAAACATTCTCCATTAACACTTCCAAGAATGACGTAAGCGAGCAGCTAACTTCGCTGCATGCTGATCTTTCCATTATTGTTGATACGGTAGGCTCGCTCACGGCGGTCTACGAATGTCTTCCCTACCTGTGTCATAACGGACATCTGGTATCAGCGGGGTTCCTAGGGACGGATGGCAGAATTGATATCCAATCGCTACGGGAGAAGGAAGTTACTCTTCACAATCCCTCGGGCTGGGATAATCAAAGAATGAATGAGACGATTCGTGGGATAGAAGAGGGCTGGCTGCAGACGGAAAAACTCATTACGCATCAGTTTCCGGCGGATCAAGCAGTAGAAGCATGGAATCTAATTCTGGATAAAAATCAACCCTGTTTGGGTGTGGTTTTGAACTGGGGTGAGTGATTCTATGGACGACTTATATGTAGAAGCTCCAAATATCGGCAACCGGTATCGTGAGGAACAAAAGCTTGAATACGAGCTCTTCATCGAGCGTATGCGTGCAGCCGGGGATCAGAATCGGGCGGAGTTCTTCCGTCCGAACACCTCATCGATAGATGCATATGAAGCGGAGCTAGAACTCTATCGAGAGAAATTCAAAGCGATGCTAGGGTGGCCGCTGWGTGATCCCGCACTCGATTCATCCATACCTAATGCTCGGGTTGAATTTGTTGCCCAGGATCGTTTAAGCAAAATTTATAGGGTTATCGTTGAAGGGGGATATGGTCTGACGACGTATGGCCTGTTATTCTTGCCGCTGTCGGAGGGGCCGTTTCCTCTCGTGATCTCACAGCATGGAGGAGCAGGTACGCCGGAGTTATGTTCCGGTTTCTATGGTCCTACGAATTATCATGATATGACGCGGAGAGTACTCCAAAGGAGCATCGCTGTATTTGCGCCACAGCTTCTGCTCTGGAAGGAAGGGGAATATGGTTCTCCGTATGACAGACTGTCTATCGATAGACAATTAAAGCAGGTAGGCAGCTCGATTGCTGCGGTGGAAATTTATAAAATTCAGCGGAGCCTTGATTATTTATTATCACGGGATGATATCGCCGCTGACCAAGTCGGTATGATCGGTTTATCTTATGGCGGGTTTTATACCCTCTTTACGGCAGCAGCGGATACTCGTATTAAGGC
>NZ_JBFRDK010000145.1:0-24814 GCF_052113545.1 Paenibacillus sp. TAF43_2 | reverse complement strand
CTCATTTTTCTAATCGACTTATCGTCAATGATTAAAACATAATCCATACCATTTACAACTGTATAGAAATCGTGAGAAATCATGAGAATCGCGCCTTTATAGTCTTCAATTGCTTTCTCCAGTGCGACTTGTGTATAGGTGTCTAAATGGCTTGTCGGTTCATCAAGAAGCAATACGTTTGCTTTACTGGCTGAAACTTTAGCTAATTGAAGCAAGTTTTTTTCTCCACCAGATAAAGCTTCTATCTTTTGATTAACGATTTCTCCTTCAAAACCATAGTTTGAAAGATACGATCTAACCTCATCATACGTTTTAAACCCAGCATCGATGAATTCTTCTAGTATGGTATTAGAATCCTTTAGCATTTCACCTTGAATCTGACTTAAATAAGCCACTTTAACATCAGCATTTATTTCAATTGATTCATCATTATTTTTAAAGATATCTCGGAGTAAAGTCGTTTTCCCGGTTCCGTTTGAACCAATAATGGCTACTTTATCAGTCGATTTTATCTCAAAGTTAACATTTTCTAAAAGCAACTCATCAAAGGCAACACTATAATTATTAACATTTACAACAATGGTGTCTTCCATTTCATTATCAATACCAAAACTAATATTCGGTTGCTTAATAGCAACAAATGGCATTTTAATTCTACGCGCTTCCAATCTTTCTTGAAACCGAACTCTAGCTTTTAATGCTTTCCCTCTAGATGCATGTGAATTATAAGTTGCGATAACTCTAAGATTAACGATTGTTTTATCGTTTCTCTTAATTTCTTCATCATCAGCGATTGCGAGTTCTTGCAACTCAACTTTAGTCTGAAGTAATGAGAAGTTATAATCAATATATCGCCCATCAAACTCTTGGATTTCCGTGTTTTCAAGGTGTATAATTTTGTTGAAACAATGATTCAATAGATAACGGTTGTGCGTAACAACTAGCAGTATTCCTTTGTGAGCATTAATAAGATTTTTAAGTGCATTTAGGTTTTCAAAGTCTAAAAATACATCTGGTTCGTCCATAATCATTAAGTCTGGACTATTAAGCATTTCCTTCATCACTTGAATAAGCTTGAATTCTCCACCACTCAGGTCAGATACCCTAACATCTTTTAGCTTCATGAGGTTTGCTTGATTTAGTTTCTTATTAATGTTGCTTTCAAAATCATCCCCACCGATTGCATCAAATGCGTCTAAAGCGAATTGATACTGTTCTAATAACGAATCAATATCCGCTGATGTTTCCATTTCAGTACAAATAGATGTTATTTCATTTTGTATCTTAATAAATTTTTCGCCTATATATTCAAAAACGGTTGTTTCTTTCGTTTTGTCTAGTTGTGAAAATTGACTTACATACCCTATTTTGCAAGTCGGATCTATTTCTAATTTGCCCTCGAACAAATATCTTTCTGGATCCATCAGTATATCTATCAATGTACTTTTCCCACTGCCACTTGTTCCTATAAAAGCACAGTGTTGTGCCTCTTCTAACGTAAATGAAATGTTATTATATAGTTCTTTTTGCGGAAATGAGAAGGATAAGTTATCAACTTTTATCATAGTATTACCTTTCTTATAACTGAAATGGTGACTATTATTGGATGTATTGAAGAGCATAGATTTTGAGTTTACCTTTGTTAGAGTAACACTGTTTACAATCAACTACAATTGATTTGTATTCCCATCCCTGGGCGGGGGTCAAAGTTCCATGTTGTACAATAAAAACTTGCCGTTACTTATGATACGCTTCAGTTTAACGGGGCTATCGGCGAAAATGCAAAAGGAGCTACTGCGGCATGCTCCTCTTTAAATCACTTATTTATCACCTAGGCTAGCTTTATCCCCGCTATTCAACCTGTTATATACATGAAAAGTTACCTTTGTCCCTATACCTAACGTACTTTTGATATGAAGTCCTGTTCCGAAGTGCCGTTTTAATCGCTGATCCGTATTTATCAATCCGACACCTGAACAACTATTTGCTTTTCTTTCTAATATTCGTTGCAATTGAACTTCGTCCATTCCAACACCATCGTCTTCAACGGTTATCTCTACATGCGTCTCATAGACAGAAATCCGAATAAAAATCTTTCCCCCACGAATGCGCTTCATAACGCCATGTATTATCGCATTTTCAACGAGAGGCTGGATCGTAATAAATGGGACTTTTATTTCCTCGCATCCATCTATCTCCCAAATAACCTGTAACCTTTCTTCAAACCGAACCTTTTCAATATATAGATAAGAACGCACCAGACTTAGCTCCTCTTCGATCGGAACAAGCCCATCCATATTTTGAAATTTAAATTTATTCCTCAGATAATTGCTGAACTCATCGAGCAAATTACGCATCTTATCCAAATTAATATCGCTTAGAGCTGTTACAGCATTCAACGCATTATATAAAAAATG
Organism: Paenibacillus sp. TAF43_2; assembly: GCF_052113545.1. NCBI lineage: Bacteria > Bacillati > Bacillota > Bacilli > Caryophanales > Paenibacillaceae > Paenibacillus > Paenibacillus sp. TAF43_2. The sequence continues at coordinate 22,397 of NZ_JBFRDK010000145.1, read as the reverse complement.
AGGCTGGATTTGCGCTTGCAGCCATGCAGCTTCTAATCGCAGTTGTTCCCGAACAGAATGTTTAATCGTAGTTAGCGCCTCGATTCGCGATTTGATTTCTATTGCTTCCACTGGCTTCGTCACATAATCGTTAGCCCCTGCTATAAAACCGCTCTGAATATCTTTCGGTTGGCTTCTTGCGGTAAGGAGCAATACAGGGAGCTCCGTGAGTGTAAACCGTTCGCGGATCAAACGCGTCAGCTCATAACCGGACATCTGCGGCATCATGATATCGGAGATGACCAGATCCCATTCCTTTGTATCCAGTAAAGCCAACGCTTCTTTACCGCTCGTTGCCATCGTTACCTGATATTCGTCTGGCGGTAGTATGGATTCAAGCACTTGAAGATTGATAGGATCATCATCAACAATTAATAGGTGCGGACGATCGCGATCCATTTCTAGTAAAGTTGGTTGTTTCGCCGCTTGCGGGATTCCCACTTTGTCCAAATCGACGGAGGAGGCAATTTCTTGAATCGCCATAGACTGTAATGTATACGGTTTGAATGAGTTGGATACATCATTTTCTTCTTCCGCTTTCAAGTCTGCTAGCTTTAATGAAAACGTAAATGTTGAGCCTTCTCCTAAAGCAGAGGACACATCTAACGCACCTCCATGAAGCTCAACCAGTTGCTTGCTTATACTTAAACCTAACCCAAAGCCACCTTCAATCATGGTCTCACTCGCGCTCGCTTGCTCGTATGGGCGGAATAGGCGCTTAAGCATGTCCTCGTCCATTCCGATTCCCGTATCGGCAATAACGATATAAGCTCGTCCATCCTTTGCAAAAGCTTGAATCAAAACAACCCCAGCATTCGTATATTTCACAGCATTATGAAGTAAATTGAACACGATTTGGATCACCCTATTCTCATCCGCAATTACTGGAGGGAAATCTTCCGAAATCTGATTTGCAATTTGGACAGACTTTACTTCTGCATTAAATTGCAGCATATTCATTACTCCGGTCACGATTGACTGGATAAATACGGCTCTTTTCTGAAGACGCGGATTGCCTTCCCGTAAACTCATCACATCAATCAAATCGTTCAATATCAATGTCAACCGACGTCCTACGGATAATACCGTTTCAAGCTCCTTAATGCTCCGTTCCTGCAATAAATGCTGTTCCCTTTTTAAAACGGATTGTGACATGTTAAGCATGCTATGCAGCGGATTTTTAAATTCATGCGATGTGTTTGCCAGAAATTGATCCTTATGGTCATTCATTCTTTGCAAGGTTGCAGCAAGCTCTTTGGTCTTCGAATGCATGATAAAGTATCCCTTAAACCATTCAGAGGCTAAACAACCCATCGCAATAATCATATCGAACGGATAGTAGACAAGACTCAAACTGCTATCTATGAAGATAAACGACCAAAGAGAATGGTTCATCAACGCAAGAAGAGAGAAAAGCAGTAAAAGATTGCTCTTTAAACCTTTGATTACTTTTTTAAACATTGTAATCAACGTGATAACTGCAGCAATACCAATTAATAGATAATAAACCGGAAAGAGCATAATCACTTGAGATGGATCTAAAAACAAAGTGATGCCGACAGTCCCTAGATTCATTACTTTATAGACAGGGTACATCCTACGCCAATATGGAAGCTCGCGATGATTCGTACACTGGAGCAAAGCATAGGCTGCCATAATGAGAGCAATGTTCGTTATCCGAAAATCCCAAACACTTCCAATATAAAATATTTGGTGGAACAACTTCTCATCAACACTAAATACACTCGTGATCGTTACACATAATGCAAGCAAACTGAAATAAAGCAGCTTCTTTTCCTTATTTCCTAATAAATACAAAATAAGTGCATAGACTGCATGCATAATGAATATAATCGCTGCCAAAAGCTGCATAGAAACGGAAGCTTTCATCTCTTTGGCAATGGCTTCTTCTGATCCAAATTTAATGGATCGGACAATGCCCCCGCTTCGACCATCCACATAATTTGCCGCCTGAATGACGAGTTCGATTACACCGTTTTCGTCTGCTGTAAAGGTTGTAGAATAAGGTAGATCCTTCGAAATATATTCATCCTTTGTTGTCGCCACCTGTCCGGATTTCATAAGCAATCGACCGTTTACATATAATTCTGATGCCGTGCGTACGCTGAGTACACGAATACTATAATTAAGGTTCTTTGCCGGGTCTACATAAAGACGCAAACGATAAGAACCATACCCGTATGGAGATGGCTTGTCAGCATGCAAAGCTTCACTCCATCCTCCCGGTACCTGAATATGCATTGGCGCATTATCACCTAACAATTGTTGCCGACTACCATCTATTAACCATTGCGAGGGATAAAACTCCCATTCCCCATCAAGTAAGAGAATACTACCATCTTCTGCATTCCAATTGCGCAAATCGAATTGCCCATTATGAATTGACGCCTGCTTGGGATCATGAAACGTTCCCATCCATAAAATGCGCAAACCGGTTAAAACAACTAATATCAACACTAGCAATAATATAATATAGCTCTTTTTCATTTATGTCTATTATATAGCAATACCTACTTGGAGAATTTTAGTTATTCAATTCGGATAGAAAAACAATGAACAAGGCATGTCATTCGACGATATTGATATTTCGCAGGCTGATTTCGCCTTATATGTGATACGGTTCACCGCAGTTAATTTTCAAATCTAAATGTTGAATTTTTGTTGAATTTCCCTTAACAACTTTCATTTGTTGATTCAATGTAACTCTTCGGTCGAGTATTCCAAAAATTGTAATACCGCATAAATAAAGACAATCTACACGATCTAAATACTTTCTGAAGTTGGTAATAGACTTCGTGTTGACCTTCGAACCATTAAAAATACACCACCAAGGTATACAAAACGCATAGTGATGTATTCAAACTTTACCTACTGTTATATGTTGTTCAGCACTTGCTCGTCTCTCGTAGCAACCGGGCTAGAGGAGAACTCCAATCACTCCAGCTTCTTATCCCCTCACGAACCACTATGTTCAGAGGGTTCCAACACCAAAAGATAGGGGCTCGGAGCAGCACGGTGGGAATACCTCCGAAGATATACCAACGCCTATGTGTAGCGATTCACCTTGGCTACACTTAGGAGCACTTCAAGAGCAAGAAGCCCGTGGACGAAGGAGCTGACGAGACAACATGGTTTGAGCCAAGGCGAATCATCCACCTATGGCTGGGTTAAGCCGTATGAAACGCCAACAAAAGGCCAAGTGAAGCAAGGTAGCATCCGGAGATGGATGGGCTGAGGTACAATCCTCGAAAATGTTGTTTGCAGTCTGTTGAAATTTGTTTGCAAATAACAATAACCAAGTCTAGCTTAGAGACCTCTCGCTTCTTTCTTCAACTCGAACATGGATTTATGGAATTTCATTTCTTCAATTGTGTCTTCAGGCAGGATTATTGTTGTCCCCCCGTTAAAATAATACTCCCGTAAATTATCTAAATTTCTCTCGTCTGAACTCAGTAGGGTAATTGGAGTAGCCTCTAGTAGAGCGTTATACGTTGCAGTATTCTTCATATTAAACGCAACGCTGAATTCAAGCGGTCTCCTTCTAGGGTAAGAAAGAATAATGTCTAACTGAGTAATATCCTCGTCGTTACTAAAATAGTTTACAGCTAATTTATAATCTAATTCTTCAGAAGGATCAACACCTGTGATTTCTTTGACGCCCCATACTACTATATTGAATTCGCTATCTATTTGAATAAGTTCAATTGTTCGAGACATGGCTTTACCTCCGTTATTTGCAGTACACTTCTTCAGTCGGCGAGTATTGCTCTAGCATAGTTCATTAACCTAGGTTTAATATTATGCCAATTATCGTGCACGTTTTTTGAATGCTCTGCTACTTTATCGGTAGACGTTACAATAACATCAGAGAAATCTGTTTGTGTTTCAAAGGTAATGTTATACATTTCTTCTGTGTACCGAAACATCTTATCTATTAAGGAAGCATATAGTTCAGCCCCCTCCTTATCCCCCAAATGTACCAAAACACTTATAGGGATTCGTGAACTTAAAGCTTGTCTAACTCTATATGGAAAATACCTTGAAGTGTATAGATTTGTCTCATCTATCTTGATGTTCCCAAGAACTCTATAAAGGCAATGTACTGAAAATAACCAATAAGAGTACATATTCTTTTTACTTAATTGAGGAACTAATGCCGGGAAAGGAAAAGTATCTAAATTCTCTAACATTGAATGAAGATGAGCGGTAAATGCTGATGTTGCAAACGCATCCGCATCCATCTCCAGAGTCTGATAGTCCAATATACTAATTTTCTCAAGAGTCTTTCTTTCTTCTGTCATTTCAAGTGTTTCAACATCACTTTCATTTAGTAGTTGTAAATGTCCATTAAGATGATGACCCATCTCGTGTTGAATGACATATAAAATAGCGAAATAGGACATTAAGAATGCAAGATCCCGGCGTTTCTCGTCAGTAGGACCATTAAAAAATACTGTTTGATTTTCCCCATTATTTATAACGGGATCATAGTGATAACGATAATCACTATACTTAGGTTTACCGACTTCACTAAACACACGTGGATTGGACAACAATTTGTTAAAGGTATCATGTATCTTCACAATTGTTCCGCAATTAATAAAAATATAGTCATTTTTTTTATAAATAAAAGCACTTGCGTTGACTGCATCTGATTCGAGGTAACCAAATACAAGTTTGCGATCATTATTTCCTATCTTCGGAGTCTTGTCATACATTATCTGTGCCATATTCTTATATATTGTGTAATAAGATCTTTCTGAGTAATCGTCTGTGTAAAAAATGGACTTACCTTTTGTCCTAATACGAACTATTTCTGCCAAGCCAATTTCATTCAATGTTTTCCCYCCAACCTAATTAAGTAATCAGTGTAGTTAATACTTCTTTTGATGCAAAACCAAATAAACCAGCAGTTATTGTTGACATTATAGTTAAGCACATTCTTATTATTACTTTAATTACTATTGTAAATATGTTTTTTACAGAGACATAATACATAAAGATTCATACTGAATAAACAGCTGTTGTGATTAAGAATAAAACAGTGTATATAAGATTACCACAATTAAGAAGTTCAGGGTTTTCTGGCTTACTATACTTCTCTTCAACTAAACCACTTCTTCGCAACAACATTGATTGGATCAAGGGCGATAGTGACTTAGCGTTAAAACGGTGTTATCTATTGTTATCTTCTTCGTTGGAAATACCTTTATCTGTCTTCCTTTTATGTCTTTCTAATAAATCCTAATCCATAACATCTAAAATTCTATTCATATTATCTATATTCCATTGATACTCAAAAAAAATTTGCAATAATTTTCTTGAGATTCCCACCAGCTAAGGTCAGGTTTCCACTTCGTATTAGCCAAAACTTTATGTAATTGCTCTATTAATTCCTTAAAAAACCTTATTGCGATATGATAATCTGTTTTATGAAAATATGAGCCCCAATCATGTAGCAAACCATGTTTTGGTGTGCCATCTTCGTTAGTCAAAACATAATTATCTAGTGCATATTCCTTCCCTGCAAATAACTTTAACAGTGTACTGAGCAGATTTATTTCTTAACTTACTCGCTACATTCTCCCACCAGTCCATATCATTCTGATTTTGGATAATTGATGAAATATTTGGTGCTTTCAATAAAGCAGAAATAGATCGATATTTATTATCTAATTTTGTCTTTGATAGTTTTTTTCGAACCATTTTTTTCCTGGTCGAGTACAGCAAGTCTTAAAGTATGCTCTAATAAAGTAGTACAACAAATAATAGAACCATAAAAATTGCTCATTACTAGTGAGGATGCAGCATTTAAATATAGCATATTAATAAATGGTTCAATTCAAGGCAATGGTTGGGGTAATTCTTTGAATAATTTAACTGCATTATCAGTAATTATATCGAAGTAATCAAAGTTAGTTTAAATTTTTATGCTTATGAGTTCTCTCCCAATAATGTTTTTATGGTAACTTCAGCTTTGTTAATTAAACTGGGTAATATTTCAATAGTTTAAAGCAACTGTATCATGTCATTAGGTCCATGAACAGGTCGAATGTATTACGACCATTTATATAAAATGTATTAGAAACAATTATTTGTGGGTGCTTTATTGACCCTGGTAATTTCTCAACATAAAAGATAAATCAACACACCAAAAATTTATGCACGGTTCATCAATAATACTAAAGATAAATTTAATATAATTGAAGATCTAAATATACTTCGAATTCTCATACAACGTTGATTCATCGTTGATTCCAGCATTCTCTACCAACACATGATTGTTTACTTTGTAAATTCAGGGTCTTGTGTCTAAGCTTGCATATCAGGAGTCACTCTCAAAGAAGAGGTCTCATTAATACTTCATTTGATACATGAAGACAGTTTAGAGAAATTTGTTAATTAAGAAATAATTAAAAGACAAGCAGTTGGACATGTTGCTGAAAACAAGCATTTAAAGAAGCAACTAGCTCAATTTAATATTCCCTAAAAGAAGTGAATTTTACATAATATATAAAATTTTATGCAAGATTTCGAATAAAAAAATGAAAGATGAAAAATATGTGAATAGAAAAATGAAACTCATTTAAATATTTTCAATATTATCCATGAGACTTCTTTATATTATATTATTTAGCTTTGATTGGGATATTCTCGAAATGTGTACCTACTTTATAGCACTATACCACTTTTAGTAGTCCTACTTTATTTATATATTGAGAAGGGATTCAATTCACTAAAAATACTCGAAAAGAAAAAAGAGCAGTTATTCAGAATCAATACACCCAGTTAAAACAGGCTGTTAATAGCATCAGAAATGAAATTGAAAAGCTTGAACTTGAACTTGACAGAGTGGGTTGATGTCCTTAAAAAGGATATTTTCTAGAATTCAAACGCATAACTTTAACTAAATAATTCTTAAATCCCATCGTTGACTTAATGTTTACATTATCGGGTGTACCATTGAATAAAAGAAAGAGTGACCAGTTCCACCTCTACGCAACTGATTGCTACACTATATAGTGCTGTATTATAACTTGGACATACCCAGCAACTTAAAATATTTATATGAGCATGTGTTGACTCCTTATTGGCTTCGACACCCACAAGCACAACACAAAGAAATACTTCGCCATATGAGCGATGTATTTCGTGTCACACACTGCTATGCCAATCATGCCTTCTCCTCCTTCTCCATCGCAACCGGATTCTCCTCCACAGAACTCCAATCACTCCTGCTGTTGATTTGCCTATATTATTCCGCCTAAATTAGGACGCTGTACACTGCCCTGTCTCTAACAGCAAGTTAATAGAGGTTAGTTATTTGAATTTCACCGAGCAAAAAAGGCCAAAAAAATTGGCCTGATGCAACAGTAACAAAAAGTTTTATCCCGACATGTATTCAATAGCTGCATTCTTTATTTTTTCTGCTCTTACGTCTTGAATGTATTTCATTCTTATGTCGTCAATCGTAGAATCATAAACTTCGCCTATACTTGAGAACTTTGAAGCCAGTCTTGTTATAATCTTCTCAGATAACTTTAGGTTATCAATACTGTGGCCTCTCAGTATTTTATATAATGATTCGGATTCATCGATTTTGATTTTATTACCACACTTAGGACAATAAGCATAGCTCTCATCATTTGTTTTAAAATCACATTTTGTATTCGAACACTGATGCTCAGTCTCTTGTTTTAGAATTCTTATTAGTTCAGAAAAAACTTGCGTAGCTGCCGAGTATGACTGATTTCTCTCAATAGCTACAGATAATTTACTAACCTCATTGATATCCCTGATAATTAAATCCGAGAACAATATGCTTGGATTGAGCGTTATATAATAGCCGTAATGACTGTGCCCAATGCTCTTTTTGGTATAATCAATCAGTAGAATATTTGAATACGCCAAAACCTCAAACAATTCAGGTATAATATCATACACCGATGTTGATAAGAAAAATCCAGCTGAAAGATGCTTATTTCCTTTTCTTTGTTTATTATTCCATTCTCTAAGATTTGGAATAATAAACTCTTTTGTCAGTTTCTCAGCTTCTTCAATATGTGTTTTATATTTTACGAGACGATTTTTGAGGGTGTTAAATTCTTTCCATTTACTATCTAAGACCTTTCTTATACTATTGATTACACGTTGCATGGGTATGTTCTTTAATTTAAATACACCACTGCTTTCGAGTTCATCTATTATGTGAAATGCAAAACGCGGATTACCATTACTACATACACATATTGTATCAATCACGTCTTGATTAACTGTGAGCTTATTCCAATATTGATCATCATACGCTTGTATTCTCTTTTTAAGTATCTCTTTAATATACTTTACATTTTCTTTATTATTCGGTACCCATTTAATCGTAAGTTCTTTGGCATCTTGTCCTTTTTCAAAGTACTTTCCATAATTAGTAATTCCAGGATATACTGCTGCCTTACATGCAATTTGCGGGTCCCTCAAACTTTTAAAAAATGTAAAAAATTTCTCTTGTTGACTATGAGAAAATACATGTGCTGCTTCATCGAATAGTAACACTATTCTAGACAGATGGAAGTCATCTATTAACGTTTTGAGAAATTTTTTAAAACTACTTGGGTTATCTAAAATTCTACTTAATTCAACAGAAGGGGCCTCTTCTTTTAAGCTACTATTATCATCTAAGTCTCCTGTTTCTAGTAATTCTATATACTTAAATAAAAGGTCAGAATATTGTTGAAAATTGTTACTAGCTTGTCCCCCAAATATGCTTGATAGACGATGGTTTAGTGTATCAATGTTTTTAGGCTTTAGATTAATTAAATGAATCAGAACTTCGTATAAAATTTTACCCATCGTCCACTGTAAAAATGGATCTATGCTTGCATCTACTACCCTAATTCTTTCAAGTCTTATAGATTCCTCAAAACTAATCCATACTCCTAATACACTATCTTTGCTAAAAGTCTCCTTAGCTTTTAAGGCAGCATACTTCATCAGCATGGTTTTACCAATCCCACGACTACCTTCAAAAATATACTGTTCCGAATCCAGAAGTCTCAATATTTTCTCTTGACTATATTCTACAAAGTACTGACGTATAAATTCCTCATCCAAACTTTCAGTTCTATCAGCAATGTAATCTCCTAACGATTTATCTAATGTTTTCATATGCTCACCGTCCCAGTACTTTGTGCCAACTTAACTATTTCTGCATTTGAACTGTCTTTGAAACGTAAAACATACATCATACAAAGAATATTAAGGACTCTATTCAAAAATCCCTCATACGATTTAAATTGCCGTTTGTCATACTTAATCTGTAATCCTTGCTTTTTTGTTAAAGTGTGATACCTTCCGTGAACAATATCACTCAAATCACCGTATATAGCTTTTAAATAAGCACTCACTGAATCAGTTGTAGACTGCAGATTATGAATTTGCTCATAAAAGGTGGCTACGTACTTGGTAGTGAAAAATGAATAATCATTAACTAATGTACTCACATACTTATCTGCCTTAGCGTTAAATTTAATAAACATTTCATACTCAATTTTATGATCAAGATAAAATAATGAGCTACAACCTAACTCTAATACACTTCTTAATGACAATATAGCTTGTCTATAGAATCCAGACGTAGCCGAATAAATAGATGATATAACGTCCGAGGCTAATTCATTCCAAAGTATCCCTACACTTGCGTCAAAAGAAGAGATCTTTTCAAGCAACTCTATCGTAATATCAATCTTTTCAAGAATAAGGTTGAAATCATTATCATCTAAAGACTTCTGTGTTATTTTAATGACTGGTTCTAAAATCTGCTGTTTATACATGATTTTGGTGTAAGACATATAACATCCCCTCTACAAAACTGGTCAATTTATCCATTTTATCATTTTAAACAACTTGTTTCAATTCCTAAAGATGACAATCTTCAGCTGTTGTAGATAGTCACAAAATAAACTACCAACCTTCGTTTTCTCACTTAGGTCTGTCCGTTGGCACGTTGAGAATATATAAGCGCACTCAGTTCGTAGCTTCAAGAGTGATGACTTCGTGTTGGCTCTAAAAAACAAAAAAATACTCCCAAGGTAAGTAACCCTGGGACGATGTATCCAAATATTACATACTATATATTAAAGATATGAGCTGTGTTGACTCATTGTTGATTTTGTTAAGCACATATGAGTTTGTTGATTAAAAACCAAGCATCTCAAGGATAAAGCAGGTGCTGGTTGGCCACTCGAAAGAGGAGGGGTAACCAGCCTTTCTTTGTGTACATATAAAGGGCTGTAAGGTGTATTGGAGATAATACGAGCACATGCTCGGTTTTGTGATTATTTCAAGCGTTTTCTCGATCTGAGTGTTGACTCCTTGTTGACTCCGAGCATAAAAAACACACCGCCATGAGCATTCAGCCCACATGGCGATGTATTCAAATCTCGTATACTACTATACGTCTCTCAACTCTTACTGGTCACCCGTGGCAACGGGATTCCCCTCCACAGAACTCCAATCACTCCATCTCCCCGCATACAGCTTCACATTGCGGAAGCCTGCGTCTTGCAAAGCGAAAACGTTCGGCGTAGCCGTCACGCCTGAGCCGCAATAAACGATAATCTCATCGTCCTGTGACAATCCGTTGAAGCGAAGCTTCTGCTCCTCTGGTGATTTCCAGCTGCCCTCGGCGCGTTTGCCCTCGTTCCAGAAGCGATTGATCGCGCCTGGAATATGTCCAGCCTTAGGATCAAGCGGCTCTACTTCGCCGCGATAGCGAGGGGCTTCACGGGAATCGATGACCACCGTTCCCGCTTTGCCAACTCGTGCCTTTACATCCGCTTGGCTAACCAGCATCTCATCACGAACGTTTACATTAAAATTAATTCCTTCTATTAAAGAAGGGACATCCGTGCTAACCGGATACCCCGCCGCTTGCCAGCCTGCGAATCCGCCTTCTATTAGATAGACCTGTCCATCATGCCCAAGCCATTGCAGCAGTCAGCGCAGACGGGATGCCATCGCGCCGCCTTGATCGTCATATGCGATAACTGTCGTATGATTGCCAATGCCAATCCGTTCAAGAATATTTGCTAGCACCTGCGGCTCCGGCAATGGATGACGACCGCCTTCTCCGCTCTATTACTCCGACGGCCGCTGCAGCAGCAGCGCAAAAAACGCTCCCGTTATTTCAATCGCCTTCTCCAAATCATCCGTCGTCCCTGCAAAAGGATGCACCGCTCCAAAAGTATGGTTCGCTCCTTCCAGCGGTGAAAAACGATGCTGCGGAGCAGCAGCTTGGAGTAGATAATATCCTGTTAGCAATCGTCCAGCATCCCCCGTTCCTTGAATGAATAACACAGGCGTTCGAAGTGACGCCGCTTTAGCTGTGATAGCGAAGCGCATTCGATTCCGATCCAAATCCTCAAAGAACGCAGCGTTAATCGGCATTTCCTGCTTTGTCCTTGCATTCGTCACATAGCCTACCCCATCCCGCAATACCTGCTCGCGGAATTCTTCTTCAAACAGATTGGCCTTCGCTATTCCGTTCCATGTTACTACGCCGCGAATTTCAGGATGCTCGGCTGCGAATATTACGCTATTTCCTCCGCCGCGGCTATGCCCTACTATGAAAATTTGCTGCTTATCCATCTGTTCATCAAGCGGAAGTCTACCCTCGAGCAATGCTGCAAGCACAGCTGACAAATCTTTTTGCTCCTGCGAGTAGGTGTTCATCCCGAACTTATCCAGCTCGTCAAAATCATGTTCATTAACGCCGTTAAACGAAAAGTTGAACGTAATAACAGCAAAGTCCTGACCCGCGAATTGTCCGGCTGCATAAGGGAAGAACGCCCAATCCTTGAACCCTTTAAAACCATGCACAAAGAGGAGGACCGGCTTTCGTCCCCCATCTTCCTTCACTCTTATATCGCCTCTTACATACACTCCCGGGTCCAGTTCCAACGTAAATGTCTGATGCAAAATACTCCCATTACTCAATAACAGCACCTTCCCCGTCACCATATTTCATTCTATAGCAGCTATTCACTCGGTTTATACCATATCTATCTACCCTGATCATATCACCAACGTGCATGATAGAGGCGGAATTACCTGTAAAATAGTACAAAAAAACTACACCCACGCATCGTTCGCATATCCGCGCGCTTCCCAGTACCCCACATGCTCGCCTTTAATCAGCTCAATCCGGTTTAACCATTTTACGGACTTATAGGCATACATTTTCGGTACAATGAGACGAACCGGTCCGCCGAGATCACTCGGGATCGGCTTCCCATCATGCATGACCGCCACCATTACATCATCCATGTCGGCCTGCTCAAGTGTAAGGGTATCTGTATATACGCCATCACCAGAGTAAAGCTTCACCGTCTCCGCACCGGGCTGCACACCCGCCATTTTCAGCAATTCTTTAAGTGGAATACCCTCCCACGTGTTTTTGTAAACCGACCAACCGGTCACACAGTGAAAATCACTGACCTGCACCGTTCGCTTCAGCGCCACAAACTGTTTCCAGTCCCACTTAAACGTCTTATCGACCAACCCATCTATCGTAAAATTCCAATCCGCATTTGTAAAAGAGGGAATTGGCGTTACTGTGTATACACGGAACTGTCCTACGGCTCCGCCACCCGTCGGCGGGGCTGAAGCAGGCAGCGGCTGCGGGGCCGGCAAAAGCATATTTGCATCATTTTCGATCAGCTTATCGATGCTCTGGCTTCCGCCTACACTTCCAAGCGAGTTCCCGAGCCATTTCAGAAAAGAAGGCCCGATCGTAACAGCCAAGCCTATGCCAATTGCACCGCGAATGAACGCTTTGCGCGTATACACCGGCTGAGGCGCTCCCGCTGGATGGATGACGCCCTCTTCCTTCTGCTCGTTTTTGACGGTACGGCGAGTTGGCTCCTTCAGCCATTTGACCCGCGTGATGGAATGATAAATGATATAAGGAAGCCCAACCCATGTAAGGAGATCATGGATGACTAATGCCACATTAGACACGCTTGGCCCGACGGCTCTAAACTGCCACAGCAGCACGCCCGATCCGAACCAGCCCAGCAATAAGCCTAACACGACAAGTACGTTAAATCTTTGCCATGGTTTTTGCTTCAGCTGCTTCCAATGCTTGCCCGCCAGCGCCAGATAATAGACTACAGGCAGGATGGAGGCTATACCAACAACGACATGCGCCCACTTGATCCAAACACGAACCTCCCCAAGAACGCCGCGCCAGAAGCCGCCCACCAGTATAAGCCCGGTTAATGCCAAAATTACGACAATCCAGCCGTTCCAAGCATGCAGCGAAACGAGCTTTTTACCATATCCCTTGCGAAGACGCTCCATCAGTCCACTCATCGGTTAAGCCTCCTCGTAACGTTTTTGTATTACATCTTATATCCATATTATAGCGCTGTTGAGACGCCGATACGACTCTAGCTTAAGCAATAGCTCCCTGTTGATTCAGAGCATAAAAAAATACACCGCTCAAGGCCTATTGCCTACTTAGCGATGTATTTAAATCCTATATATCGTATCTCCACTGTTTCCTTAATTCCCTCTTAAATCGATCCCAAAATAAAATAAAGCAAGAAGAAAAATGCGATGACGTACATCGTTATCGATACTTCTTTCCTTCGGCCTGTGACCAGCTTCAGAATTGGGTAGGCAATGAAACCAAACGCAATCCCGTTCGCGATACTAAAGGATAGCGGCATAATTGCCATCATCAGATAAGCAGGAAAAGCTTCTGTAAAATCATTAAACGGAATTTCCTTAATGCTCTGAAACATAAGGCAGCCAACAATGATGAGTACAGGCGCAATTGCACTGTTTGGGATTATTTTGAAAAGAGGGATCATAAACAAAGCAGGAATAAACAAAATTCCCGTTGTAAATGAGGTTAGCCCCGTTCTCCCGCCTGATGCAATGCYTGTTGCAGACTCAGCTGCTGTTGTCATTGGACTGCAACCCAGAAGCCCTGCACTTATAACCGATACAGAGTTAGCCTGAAAAGACCTGCGGAACTTCGCCTTGTCTGGAAGCATCCCAAGCTGGGCGCCCATATTTTGAAAAATAATGACCATCGATAACGAAAAAACAGCTGTCCAAAAATTAAGCGTGCCGATCCCGCTAAAGTCCAAGGCAAGAAACAACTCTCCGTACCCATTAAAGGAAATACTAAAATCACGTAAAGTTGAAAAATCGACGATACCAAGCAGCGCACCAATGCCTGTACCGGCGATGATGGCAATTAAGAAGCTGCCTTTTACATTTCGCATGAAAAGCGGTATCGCAATCAATAAAGTCAATATCGTCGTTAGGGCATAAGGATCACTGAGCTTCGCTAAAGCAACGAAAGTTCCTTCGCTCGCAACGATGATCCCCCCGTTTTTCAAGCCTAGAAAAGCAATAAAAAGACCAATACCGGCGGTCATGGCGTTAATCATCGACGTCGGGATCGAGCGCGATAGATAGTCGGCCCCTTTCGTTACCGCAGTTAACATAAATACAATACCCGCCAAAAATACAGCTGCAAGTGCTTGCTGCCACGTAAGTCCTAACGAGAATACCAATGTGAAAACAAAAAATGCATTGTCTCCCATCCCAGGGACGAGAATTAACGGTGACTTCGCCCAAAGTGCCATCAGCATACAACCGATAAAAGAGCAGATTACTGTAACAATCGTAGCTGCTTCATAAGGCATGCCGGCTAGCTGCAAGATGGCGCCATTCACCGCAATGATATAGGCAACCGTCATAAATGAAGTTGTTCCTGCAACTAACTCCGTACGTACCGTCGTGTTTTCTTTTTCAATATGGAACATTTTCTGCAATCTACTTCCCAAGTGTATAACCACCTTTATCGTTTCCCAACATCATAGGGTTCCCCTAATGCTTTGGGTGAACGAGCTTTCCCTACTGCTCCAATTAAAACGAGTAATGTTAAGACGTATGGAAACATATAGAAGAACTCATTTGGAATGCTAGCAGCAAAATCAAAGATTTGCAATTGGTCCTTTGCTGCTTGGGCTAAACCAAAAAATAATGAAGCAAGCATCACGCCAATCGGATTCCATTTTCCAAAAATAACAGCCGCAAGCGCAATATAGCCTTGTCCTGAAATGGTATTAAAAGCAAAGTTGCCATTTGAGGTAAGTACAATCGTTGCTCCGCCAAGAGCTGCAAGTGACCCGCTTAAAATAACAGCGATATAGCGCGTGCGATTTACTTTTATTCCAACCGTGTCTGCTGCGCTTGGATGTTCACCAACAGAACGAAGCCTTAGTCCACCTGAGGTCTTAAACAAATAAGTAAATAGGATGATGACTAATGCAATGGCAATATACGTAGTCGGATAGGCATTGAAGAACACATTGCCAATGAACGGAATGTCGCTTAAATAAGGAATCGTCACCTTATGAAATACAGTCGTTAGCAGCGGTGTTTCTGCTGAGCCGTCAAAAAGTAATTTTACGAAAAAGAACGTTGAGCTTGCAGCGAGAATATTGATAACAACCCCGCTTACAACCTGATTCGCTTTAAATGTAATCGAGGCGACCGCATGAATGCTAGAAAAGATAATGGTAAATAGGAAGGCTCCAAGCAAGCCTAACCAAGGGGAGAAACCGCCAAAGCCCGCTATTTCCGCATAATGAGTCGTTATTGCAGAGAAGAAGGCTCCCGATACCATAAACCCTTCCAGTCCAATATTAATGACTCCCGAGCGTTCGGAAATGAGTCCACCGAGTGCAGCAAAGATAAGGGCAGTTGAGAATACGAGCGTCCCATTTAGTAAATTGCCAATTACCTCCATCTGTCACACCTTCTTCTTTGATTTTAGTTTAATCGTCCGGAAAAGCAACTTAACGATTCCTGGTGCAGCAACAAAAAAGATAATAAATGCAATAATCATCCGAATAATTTCGCCTGGCACCTCTGCACCAAAGCTCATGCCTTGTGAACCATAGGTAAGGCCCCCAATCAGGGACGCAGAGAGGAATACGCCAAGTGCGCTATTGCCGCCAAGCAAAGCTACAGCTATACCATCAAAACCTAGACCAGATGAAACCGAGTTGATAGCCACATAGTTGAACACGCCTAACACTTCAAAGGTACCAATCAAACCGCCAAATACGCCTGAAATAAACATGGTACGAACCATAACATTCGAAACCTTCATTCCTGCATATTTTGCAGCATTAGAATTAAGTCCAACTGCCCGCAGCTCATAACCCCATGTGGTCTTGGTTAAATAGATGTGGTAGAAAATTACCGCAATAATCGCAATCACAAATCCCCAGTGGATACGTGCGCCATCCATCAGCTCAGAGAGCCAGCTAATCTGAATACTCGCGGATTCATGAATCAAGGCGGATCGTTGTGTACCTGCTTGCGGCATGAACGTCCGAATAATGTAATTCGCCAAATAAAGCGCAATAAAATTAAGCATGATGCTGGTAATCACTTCATTAATACCACGTTTTGCCTTAATATAACCCACAAGTGCTCCCCACATTCCGCCAAGCAAGGCGCCAACTAGGACAGCCAGCAGCGCATGCAGCACAGGTGGCAGGCTAAACTGTGTGCCTACTATTAATGCGCCGAGCGATCCCATAATAATCTGGCCGTCTACGCCAATATTAAACATGCCAGAACGAAAAGCGATCGCTACGGCCAAGCCGCTCATCATAAGCGGTACAATCGTACGCATAGCTTCTCCAAAATCGTAACGGCTGCCGAATATTTTATCGATTAGCGATTTATAGGCCAGCACGGGGTCGTAGCCGCCAATCCACATAATAATGGCGCCTAATAGCAAACCCATAACAATGGCAACAAGAGGGATAAGTGCAGATTCCCGTTTGAAAATACTCATTATTTTATTCATGGATGCCTTCTCCTTCATGCTTGCCTGCCATCATCATTCCTAATTGCTGATCATTTGTTGTTTCTGGCGTTGTTTCTCCAACAATTTGTCCGCCGAATAGGACCAGAATACGGTCTGCTACATTGAGTATTTCATCCAGCTCAAACGAAATCAGCAAAACAGCCTTGCCTTGATCACGTTCTGCGATTAACTGCTGATGCACAAATTCAATCGCGCCTACGTCCAGCCCTCGCGTGGGCTGAGCCGCAATCAAGACCTGCGGATTTTTATCGATTTCGCGTGCGATAATGATTTTTTGTTGGTTTCCTCCTGACATCGAACGAACGAATGTATCAATGCCTGGTGTGCGTATATCGAACTCGTTCACTAACCGCGTTGCCATGTCATCCATCGTTTTCTTATTAATAAAACCATGCTTGCTTATTTCTGGTTGATAATACGTTTGCAAAATTGTATTTTCACTGACAGAAAAGTCCAGAACGAGTCCATGTTTATGCCGATCCTGCGGAATATGTGACATTCCCGCTTCAGAAATCGTACGCGGAGCAAGATTGGCGATGCTTTTGCCTTGCAGCCAAATTTCACCTGATCGTATGCTTTGCATACCCGTTAATGCTTCGATTAGCTCAGACTGGCCATTGCCATCTACACCAGCAATACCGACAATCTCGCCCGCCCGTACGGAGAAGCTGAGATCATTAACAGCGGCCTTGCCGTTACTGCCTGTAACCACTAAATTTTTCACTTCTAATAACGCTTTTTTCGGGTTAGCTGCTCTTTTGGCAGTTTTAAAATTAACTTCTTTACCGACCATTTTTTCCGCTAATTGCTGCGCATCGCTCGATGCTACTTCCACACTTTCAATTCGCTTACCGCGCCGAATAATGGTGCAAGTATCTGCTATTTCCATAATTTCCTTAAGCTTATGAGTAATGAGGATAATAGACTTGCCCTCAGCCACAAGACGCTTCATAATAGCCAGTAATTCTGTGATCTCTTGCGGAGTTAACACAGCAGTAGGCTCATCAAAGATTAGAATATCTGCTCCGCGGTATAGTGTTTTTAAAATTTCTACGCGCTGCTGCATCCCTACACTGATCGATTCGATGGTTGCCATTGGATCAACATCAAGCTTATAACGTTCAGATAGCTCTTTTACCTTTTTACTTGCTCCTTTAATATCAATCTTCATCCCCTTTTTGGGTTCCATTCCGAGAATGATATTTTCTGTTACTGTAAAAGGCTCTACCAATTTAAAATGCTGATGCACCATCCCAATTCCAAGCTCAATTGCCTTGTTTGGACTATCCATCAGCTCATGCTTCCCATTTACATGAATCTCGCCTTCGTCTGGCTGATATAATCCGAATACGATACTCATTAGGGTGGATTTCCCTGATCCATTTTCCCCGAGCAAAGCATGAATTTCTCCACGCTTTAGCTGCAAGCTAATCGAATCGTTAGCGACTACGCCGGGGAATCTTTTGGTTATCCCTTTCAGCTCTAACACGACATCTGTCTTAGTCATATAAGACCCTCCCCAAAATATTCGTCCCCTCACTCTAGGTAAACAGCCTCATCTACTTTTTTGATCATCGAAGTTAATGTAACATCATCTCCGAAGGTTAAAGATTGATCTTTATCTACGCCAATGACCCATACTTTTCCGCCCTTGCTGTTACGTTCCTTCGCTTCATTAAATACACCATTGCCTGTTAGTCCTGCTGCATGGAATATGATATCTGCACCATCGTTATAGATGGTAGAGGCTGCAGATTTCCCCATATCTACCCGGTTGAATAGCCCTGTATAGTTAACGATCAATTTTGCATCTGGATTTACAGCTTTTATCCCTTCGCGGAAGCCCGCTTCAAATCGTTTAATAACGGGAATATCCATGCCGCCGATAAAGCCGATTTTATTTGTTTTTGTCGTTAAACCTGCGATAACACCAACTAGGAATGAGCCTTCTTGCTCTTTAAAAGAAATAGCGGCTACATTCGGGAGCACAAGGTCAGAATCGACAATTCCAAACATCTTATCTGGATTTTCTTTGGATAGCTGTGTTACTGCATCAGCTAAAGTAAAGGCAGTTGCCCATGTTAAATCATAGTTTGCTTTAACAAATTGATTTAAGTTCGGAACAACATCGCCATCTGTTTTTGGTTCCAGGTACTTCACTTCAAAACCAAAGTCCTTCTTTAATTTCTGCAACGCTTCCCAAGCACTTTGGTTAAAGGATTTGTCATTTACACTGCCAAGGTCAGTAACCATTCCGACTTTCAGCTTTTTAAGCTCTTGTTTATTATCTGTACCTGCAGCCCCTGCGTTACCCGTATCGCTTTTTTGACCGCATGCTGTTATGACTAACGTAAAAATCAGTATTAAAGGCAATAATGCTTTCATTGTTTTTTTCATTGTAAATTCCCCCTAATGTTTTATTCCTCGTTATTGGTTTGTTTTACTAACAAATCCAAGAAGCTTTCCCCGATAGCTGGTTTAGTGACCATGAAATTTTCTGCAATCGTTGCAGCTAAATCAGCAAATGTGTTTCTTATGCCAATAGAAACGCTATCCTTTGCTAACGATGGGCTGTAGATCAAGATGGGTACATATTCACGGGTATGATCCGTTCCTGGCGCGGTTGGGTCGTTGCCGTGATCAGCYGTAATGATTAGTAAATCGTTGCCCTCCATTTGCTGCATAAGCTCTGGTACATACTGATCGAACTCTTCAAGGCAGGCAGCGTATCCTTTAGGATCGCGGCGATGGCCATACAAAGAATCAAAATCAACTAAGTTTGTGAATAACAATCCGTGGAAAGGCCGATTCAGCAGCTTAATCGTTGCCCTGATGCCATCCAAATTGCTCTTTGTCGGATAGGATTCACTAATTCCTTGCCCTGTGAAAATATCGTTGATCTTCCCGACCGAAATAACATCAAGGCCTTCATTCTTCAGATGATCAAGCACGGTTTCTCCAAAAGGCTTGAGTGCATAATCATGCCGATTAGGTGTGCGTTTATAAGCACCCGGCTCACCGATGTAAGGCCTCGCTATGACTCGACCAACTACATAAGGATCATTCAAGGTTAGCTCACGCGCAATTTCACATGCATGATATAGCTCATTTAATGGAATAACATCCTCATGAGCTGCGATTTGGAATACGCTGTCTCCGGAAGTATAAACAATCCATGCGCCCGTTCGGAGCTGCTCTTCTCCATACTCGTCTAAAATTTCAGTTCCAGAAGCCGGCTTGTTTCCAATCACCTTGCGACCGGTCATGGCTTCGAACTTCTCAATCAATTCCGCTGGAAATCCATCGGAATAAACTTGAAAGGGCACCTTTACTTCGAGTCCCATGAGTTCCCAATGACCCGTCATCGTATCTTTGCCTACCGATACCTCCGCCATCTTGCCATAACATGCTAGAGGCTTAACCGCTTTCAAGATGGTAGCCAGTGGTGCAATATTACCTAGACCCAAAGCTGTAAGATTTGGTAATTTCATGTCCGGTACTTGCTCGCAAATATGTCCTAAGGTATGGCTGCCTTCATCTCCGAAAGCTGCAGCGTCCGGTAATGCACCGATACCAACACTATCCAGCACAATCACGCTTATTCGCTCGAATTTCATAAATACACCTCATTTCTCAAAAAAAAGCTAAGGCCATGCATTGCTATTTTCCACCCAATCCATGCTACAATACGTTTCTAGCCGTTTAGCAATCTCTTACCTAAGAGTTGCTTAAATATTGAAATGCGAAAGGAAAATTCTTATGATCGACAACATCTCAGACATCTCGATTTTCTCAGACATTCCTAAGGATGAATGGCAAAAAATAACCCCATTGCTCAAAGAACGACGGTTCAAGAAGAACCATGTTCTAATGTTTGAAAATGACCAAAGTGACGAGGTTTATCTTATTCGCTCAGGTATGATCAAGATTTATCGCATGTACGAAGGAAAAGAAGTCGTTCTGAGTATTACTAGTGCCGGCGATATCATTGGAGAAGTAGAAGCCCTCTCCAGCGACAATCATCGGATCTCATCCATAGAAGCCTTAGAAGACGTCAACGTTTGGCTGCTGTCAAAACGGGATTTCCTGCAGCTCGTGGATCAATATCCTTCCATCCTGCGAAACGCTTACAAAATTCTTGTAGAGCGAACTCGGATGCTCAATCGCATGATTCGTTATTTGACCTTCCATGACGTACGTGGAAAAGTAGTTAATCTCATTATGGATCTCTATTACAACTATGGAGTCGCCAGTGATAACGCATACAAAATCGATTTAAAAATTAATCAATCCTTGTTCGCCAACATGCTCGGAGTGACGCGAGAATCCATCTCCAAAACGCTGGGTGAGTTTCAAGCCGAAGGACTGATCGACATTCGTGATAAGTACTTATACCTCCTTGATAAGGWAATGATAGAATCGATCTGTAATGAAACCGAAGAGCTTCCTGCAATGCGTAAGTGGCATAACATTTAACGATGCCGTGCACCTAATAATACAAATGACAGCGCTTTATTTCCGTTACTGCGCTAACAGTTATTTTGTGAACCAGTTCACAAAAGTATAGTAATCCCTTTAACATAATGTGGATATCGAATCATGCTATGATTCTCATGCATTCTTTTTTGTGATGCACGATAAGAAACATTGGAGGGAATTCACATGAGTTTTCATATTGAAGCAAAGATTGGTGAAATTGCAGAATCCGTCTTATTACCTGGAGATCCGCTGCGTGCAAAGTATATTGCGGAGACCTTCCTCGAAAATGTCGTCTGTTACAACAATGTCCGTGGCATGTTAGGCTTTACAGGCACATATAAGGGCAACCGAGTATCGATTCAAGGTACAGGAATGGGTATGCCTTCTGCGTCCATATATATTCAAGAATTGATCAACGATTATGGTGCCAAAAATCTCGTTCGTATCGGAACATGCGGCGCTATTCAAAATGATGTGAATCTCCGCGATGTTCTTATTGCGCAAGCAGCGGCTACCGATTCGGCTATCATTCGCAACCAATTCCCTGGGTTTGACTTCCCTCAGATTGGAAACTTTGATCTAATTAAGACCGCTTATGAAATTGGAGAGGCCAAAGGCCTTAACCTGCGCGTAGGTAACGTGCTGTCTTCTGATGTTTTCTACACGGAAGACAAAGATGCTGTGACCAAGCTAGGCCGCCATGGCGTATTGGCAGTAGAAATGGAAACAGCCGCACTTTATTATTTAACAGTTAAATTCGGCGTAAGAGGTCTCAGCCTCCTAACGGTAAGTGATCATATTCTCACTGGAGAACAAACGACTGCACAAGAGAGACAAACGACCTTCAACGATATGATTGAAGTCGCACTAGAAACTGTAGCTAAATAGATCTTTTACTAATAATCAGAAACCTGTCACAGCTCAGCAACCTATACAT
>NZ_JBFRDK010000144.1:0-19088 GCF_052113545.1 Paenibacillus sp. TAF43_2 | reverse complement strand
CTTTAAGCAGTTAACCGGGTTTTCGCCAAGCGACTATTTGTCGCGTCTTCGTGTGCATCGCGCCAAAGAGCTATTGATTAGCGGTTCGGGTACGCTAAGGGAAATTGCTCTTAAGGTTGGCTACAAGGATGAATTTTATCTCAGCCGGCGTTTTAAACAGGAAACAGGGGCAGCACCTTCGGCGTACAACCGAGGCACTTTCCAGAGAGTGGCTGTATTGCTGACACCCTATGCGAGCCATTTGCTTTTACTTGGTTTGGAGCCGGCGGTAATCATCTCAGACAGCAGTGAATATTTGAATACGTCCGGACTTCAATCGCCTCAAACCATGAGGTTTATAAACGCTGACTGTTCGGCAGAACAAGTGAAATCGTTATTGCTCGATAACAACATTGAGCTGATTATTGCGGCAAATCAGCATTTGGATGAGTATGGGCTGAATGCAGAACAATTACGGGCAGTTGCGCCTATTGTGGAAATATCGTGGATGGAATTAGGCTGGAAAGAGCATCTTCGTCTTATTGCTCAAGTTATTCAGAGAAGAGATCGAGCAGAGCAGTGGCTAACAGAGTATCAGAGAGAGGAACAGCTCGCTCGTTCCTTAGTTCAGCAAAGCAGAGCCGCACAAGAAATTATAACGATACTCGTCATCAAGCCTGAACATTTGCTCGTTTATGGAGCGCGCAATGTCGGATGTGTGGTTTATCAATCGCTCGGATTACAGCCTCCTTCACGGATCAAGGAGGATATGGAGAAGCTTGGCGATAAATTTCATTCCATTCCGATTATGATATCGGAGCTTCCACAATATGCTGGGGATCGAATATTAGTTATCGTTTTTCCTGATGCGAAAGGATCAACTGCTCATTCAGATGTAATATTCAAATCTAATTATTGGAGTCAGCTTCCTGCCGTACAGCAAGGTAATGTACATCTGCTCAGCCATGATGAATGGATTCCATACAATCCCGTTTCAATTCGTTTGCAGCTTCAACGCGCTGTATCTTTATTCACAAGCAACTAATAGTCCAAGTTAATTTCCCAACAAAAAGGCATGGATCAGAGCATAATGCATCCCTATAATAACGTTATGGTAATGAAAATGATAATTATTTTCAATGCCTAAACATGATAGCAAAAGAAAAGGGAGAGAGTCATCTTATGAAAAAGCTTTTTGTTCCGTTCGTTCTATCTTTAGTTCTTATTCTGAGCGCTTGCGGCGGCAATCAAAACAATAATGCAAGCAGCGCACCTGAAGTATCATCCACGGATGCACCGAAAAATGAGGCGTCACCATCAACAACCTCAGATTCGGGCACCTTTACTTATCAATCAGAAAATGGCCCTGTGGAAGTTCCGACCAATCCACAGCGCGTCATTGTAATTACAAGGTTCTTAACAGGTAACGTTATGGCGTTAGGTGTGCCGCTTGTCGGCGTGGATGAAATGTCCAAGGATAACCCAAACTTTAAAGAAAAGCTAGCGAATACAGAAGCAGTTACAGATGAAAGTCTTGAGAAAATCATCGAGCTGAATCCTGATCTTATTATTGGACTATCTGATATAAAAAACATTGACAAGCTTAAGCAAATCGCTCCTACAGTTACTTATACTTACGGCAAAGTAGATTTCTTAACGCAACAGATTGAAATTGGCAAGCTTTTGAATAAAGAGCAGGAAGCTAAAAGCTGGGTCGATGATTTTAACGCGCGTACGAAAAAAGTTGGCGAAGAAATCAAAGCAAAAATCGGTGCGGATGCGACGGTTTCGGTTATCGAGACATTCAATAAGCAGCTTTATGTATATGGTGACAATTTCGGCCGCGGAACTGAAATCCTCTATCAACAATTCGGGCTAGGCATGCCTGAGAAGGTTAAAGAAGCGACGAAAGCAGAAGGATTTTTCGCAGTTTCAACTGAAGTTCTGAAGGACTACAGTGGGGATTATGTCATTTTCAGCAAAAACGCAGATGAGGACAATACGTTCCAAGACACAGAGACGTACAAAAATATTGCTGCTGTCAAAAACCAACACGTTTTTGAAGCTGATGCCAAAGCGTTCTACTTTAATGACCCGCTTAGCATGGAATATCAGTTAGAATTTTTCATTCAAAATTTTCTAGGAAAATAAAGTAAAGAAGAGAGTCCAATGAAAAGTAAACGACAATCTGTTTTAATTTCATATAAGCTCATAGGCTGCTTACTCATGCTTGTTCTGAGCTTCTTTCTATCCATGAAATTCGGAGCAGCGGATACGACATTTCGAGAGCTGTGGCTGGCTATCACGACCAACGTGAAGGACGATAATATTCTCGTCCTTCGCGAGATCCGGCTGCCTCGTGCGATAGCAGCGATATTGATCGGTGCTGCATTTGCCGTATCTGGCGCTATTATGCAAGGGGTCACACGCAACCCACTTGCAGATCCAGGCTTGCTAGGTCTCACTTCCGGCGCTAACATGGCGCTCGCATTGGCTTTTGTATTCATACCGGGGCTGAACTATTTCGGCATCATGCTTGCTTGTTTCCTCGGAGCTGCTCTTGGAGCAGCGCTGGTCATGGCTCTTGGCGCGACACGGCGAGGAAAATTGTCTCCGATGCGAATTATACTTGCTGGAGCAGCCGTTTCAGCTTTTTTGTACGCGATCTCAGATGGCGTCAGCATCTTTTTCAAAATTTCCAAGGATGTAACGATGTGGACTGCTGGAGGATTGATCGGAACAACTTGGTGGCAGCTTCAAGCCATTGCGCCGGTCATTCTTATAGGCATTGCGGCAGCTTTGATTCTCTCGAACCAAGTAGGCATACTGAGTCTGAGTGATGAGGTAGCGATGGGTCATCAGCATGGGTGTAGGGTACTCTAAGCTGTCGTTTGACAGACTGCTTCCTGTGCTGCTTGGCCATGGCACCTTCAAAGAGGATTTTGTCTTGTTTTCCGTACGTTTGCCGCGGATTTTGATCACCTTGCTGTCGGGTATGGCACTTGCACTGGCTGGTTCAATATTGCAAAGCGTCACTCGCAACGATCTCGCAGATCCTGGAATAATCGGCATCAATTCTGGTGCAGGCGTGGCGATCGCGATATTTTTTCTCTACTTTCCGATCGATGTAGGAACATTCGTTTATATTTTGCCGTTAGTCGCTTTCGTTGGCGCATTGCTCACAGCGGTTCTAATCTATTTTTTCTCGTACAGCCGAACACGCGGGCTTGACCCCATTCGACTGGTACTCGTCGGTGTCGGTTTTTCGATGGCGCTGTCGGGGATTATGATCGTCATTATTTCCTCAGCAGAACGCTCGAAGGTTGATTTTATCGCAAAATGGATTGCAGGTAATATATGGGGGGCGGATTGGCCGTTCATCTGGGCTTTGCTTCCATGGCTGTGCTTACTCATTCCGTTCACCTTGTATAAGTCGCATCGGCTGAATCTTCTTTCATTGAACGAAGAAACAGCGGTTGGTGTCGGTCTAAAGCTTGAACGGGAACGTCTCGTGTTGATTCTAACCGCGGTTGCCGCATCTGCGTCAGCTGTATCTGTGACAGGAGGAATTGCCTTTATTGGATTGATGGCACCGCATATTGCGAAAGCATTGGTTGGTCCACGCAATCAGCTGTTCATTCCTGTCGCTGTTTTGCTCGGCGGATTACTGCTGTTAGTAGCGGACACGATTGGCCGCAATATCGTCGATCCTGACGGTATACCTGCCGGTATCATGGTTTCATTGATTGGCGGCCCGTATTTTGTTTATTTACTGCTCAAAAAATAACAGTGTGCTAGCTTCATGAAAAGTTAATTTGAAGAGAGCAATGCACCATTTTGGGAGAAAACAGCATCTCGAGGACTTGTGTTAAACGGAGCACAGTTACTCAAATGTGTAATTTTTTCTACTTTTCAAAAATTATTGTTTACGTTAGAACAGATTTTTGATAATATAATCGCAACATTCAAATGCGATGAAGAGATGAGTAAATAAATGAATTCTTTCACAGAGAGCTCCGTTAGCTGAAAAGGAGTAAGAGTTCCTTATTGAACAAAGACTTAGAGCAGCACATCGGAACCGAGTTATGGGGGATGGTGTGACAGGAGCTCCTGTTACAGAGCTAGAGTATAAGCATGCGCTTGCATAGCCGTACTTGAAGAGGTTGATATGGCGACATATTGACGAATCTGGGGTGGTACCACGAGCATATTAATCTCGTCCCTAAGACTTACCATAGTCTTGGGGGTGGGATTTTTTTTATTGGTGCAAAGATTGCTCAGCGTACATTGTATATAAGGTATAACAAATTAAAATATTCGAATCGTAATTACAGAATGATTAAGCGATATAGAAAGGATTGAATATCGAATGACACAAAAATTAAAAGTAGGTATTGTTGGAGGAACAGGCATGGTGGGCCAGCGCTTTGTTGACCTGCTGGATCAGCATCCTTGGTTTGAGGTTACAGCTATTGCAGCTAGCGCCAGCTCGGCAGGTAAAACTTACGAGCAGTCGGTACAAGGCAGATGGAAGCTCACCAGCCCTATCCCTGAAGCTGTAAAAAATATTGTCGTTCTGGATGCTTCGAAAGTAGAGGAAGTTGCTAATCAGGTCGATTTTGTTTTTTGTGCAGTCGATATGAAAAAAGATGAAATCAAAGCGTTGGAAGAAGCTTATGCAAAAACAGGCACGCCTGTTGTATCCAACAATTCAGCTCACCGCTGGACGCCTGATATTCCTATGGTCATTCCAGAGATTAATCCTGGTCATTTGGAAGTCATTGCAGCACAGAGAAAGCGCCTTGGAACAGAAACTGGATTTATTGCTGTTAAGCCCAACTGTTCCATCCAGAGCTATGTACCTGCACTTCATGCATTGCTTGATTTCAAACCACAAGTTGTCATTGCATCGACGTATCAGGCGATATCTGGAGCAGGCAAAAACTTTACCGATTGGCCTGAAATGTTAGACAACGTCATCCCATATATTGGCGGAGAGGAAGAAAAGAGCGAGCAGGAGCCGCTGCGCATTTGGGGCAGCRTCGAAAATAATGAAATCGTAAAAGCGAACGCACCTTTAATTTCTACACAGTGTATCCGCGTTCCCGTTTTGGATGGACATTTGGCAACTGTGTTTGTATCATTTGAAAACAAACCTTCGAAAGAAGAAATTCTCGAGCGTTGGCAGCAATTCAAAGGTCGTCCTCAGGAGCTTGGCTTGCCAAGCGCACCGAAACAGTTTATTACGTATTTCGAGGAAGAGAACAGACCGCAAACGAGACTAGATCGTGACATTGAACAGGGCATGGGCGTTTCAGCGGGAAGATTGCGTGAAGACTCTGTATACGATTATAAATTTGTCGGACTATCTCATAATACAATACGTGGAGCTGCGGGCGGTGCTGTGCTGATTGCCGAGCTTCTTAAAGCAGAAGGCTATATTCAAGCAAAATAGAACAATGCATAAGCAGTATAAAATGATTAACAGGTTCATTATGATTAAAGACCATCCTTCGGGATGGTTTTTTTTATATAACGAGTTGTGTTTTTATTAGCTGCTTTCAACCCATTTAGATTTACAGTAAGTTAATATGTATTTGAGATGGTGAAAACAATTCGTGCCTATAATTGTGGTATGTAGACTGTTTGTTACCGATTCGTTTTGTTTTGTTGAACAATTAAATGCTTTGAACAAGGAGAGATTGGATTGAAACGCATAGCGATTGATATGGATGAGGTAATGGCGGATACTGCGGGTGCGCATTTGGAATGGTACAACAGGGATTTTAACGATAACCTGCTGATTACGGATTTGCATGGAACAACCTTGTCGCAATTGAGGCCTCAGCTAAAAAAAGAAATAGACCGTTGTTTTGACAATGAAGTTTTTTTTCGTGAACTAAAGGTTATTGAACATAGCCAAGAAGTCATACGCGAGCTCAGTCAATTTTATGAGATTTATATTACGACTGCAGCGATGGAGGTTCCGGCATCATTTAAAGCCAAGTACGAGTGGTTGCTCGAGCACTTTAGTTTTCTAAACAATATGAATTTTGTGTTTTGCGGAAATAAGAGTGTCATTCACGCTGATTATTTGATTGATGACAATGTAAAGCAGCTTGAACGCTTTCGAGGTCAAGGCATTCTTTACGATGCCCCGCACAATATTCATAAGACCGGATATGTTCGGGTGCATAACTGGGCTGAAGTAAGGGACTATTTCATGGACAAGGAAYGACAAACAGACGATCTTAATGTAGAGAAGGATGGTTGAGCACTATGGAGCAAGGACGTGTCATGCACATTCCGCAGCGGCAGCAGCCTGTCAATGTGTTGACTCATTGGATATTTGATTCCGTGAACACATTGTCTGGTTCGATTGAGGAAAGGAATTTGATCCTAAACGATGTAAGTGGCAGCGGGAATCATATTAGGATGGTTACGACGCAGGATGTTTTGGAGCAGCCTGATAAGGTTCTGCTTGGATGGATGGAAGGAAGCCGTAACGAAGCGGGATTAACTTTTCGAAACGATCAATGCAATAAAGGAAGCGGTAGTTATTTTCAAACGGTGGAGAATGCTCCCATTAATCATGACCGATTAGAACATGGGTACACGATTGAAGCAATCGTTCAATTGCCTGAGCCATTTCATGAGGATAAACATAGCTGGATGGGGGTGCTTACGAGACAGGGCAGGGGCGTTGACATCGGCAACTCGGGAGAAAATGAACTGCTTGCGACATTGTCTGTTTCGAACTGCAAGGAATACCAATGGATATGTCATCCAACGAATCGATTATCCTCGGTAACGAGCTGGTCGCGTTATTTGAATACAGGACAATGGCATCATATCGCAATTGTGAACGATAGGGAACAAACGCTAATGTATGTGAACGGAATTTGTGATTACAGCAGTCCTGCCAAATCAATTGTCGGCGTTTCTGGCGTTGAAGGCAAAGGATGGAATATTGGAGCTTCGGAGTGGGGCGGTCAATTGGATCAATTATTTTCCGGAACCATTCGAGAAATCCGTATTGCTAATGAGCCTCTGGATAGAGCAGATTGGTTGCAAAACATTAGTCCACAGCAAGTTCTTCAAGGCACGAATGAGCATGTTTCACTTTTGCAGCAGGAAACCAATTACAATTTCGCTTTTATTCCAGATGCTCAGAAGCTGGTCTACTTAAATCCGGAAATGTTTGAAGCACAGGTTGATTGGATTGTGAATAATGAGTTGAACAGTAAAATTGCAATGACTGCCTATGTAGGTGATATTGTTGATCATAGTGACGCCTTAGAGGAGTGGGAACGCTCCTCCAGTGCAATCTCTGCTATGGATCAGTCACGTACTCCGTATTTGATGACAGCTGGAAATCATGACTATAATGAGGAAGATACTTATTTGAATTATTTTGGCCCAGAACGTTTTCTCAGCAAAGATTATTATAAGGGCAGTTCACCATCAAGATATAGTTCATTTGGCATTGTACAGGCTGGAAGCTATCATTATTTATGGTTAATGGTAGATATGCAGCATCTTATAAAGGACTTGGCATGGTGTAAAATAGTGCTTGATGAACATAGCGATATGCCAACTATTCTTGTTTCGCATGATATTTTGTATACAACGGGTGATAGTCAAAATCTAATTTCACATGAATCGGAAAACGGGAAAATCATATGGGATGAGCTGGTTGCTCCCTATAACCAAGTGTTCATGACGGCTAATGGGCATTATAACGGCAATTTTCACCAAACAAGGCAGAACAATTCAGGTCACGAGGTTATACAGCTGCTAATCAATTATCAAGACAGCTACCGCGGCGGCAATGGTTGGATGAGATTGGCTCAATTTAACGAGGACGACAATCATATTTGTTTTCAAACCTATTCTCCTTGGGTGGAAATGTTAGGGCAAAGCGAATCTTTGACCTATCCGGATTATCGCTATTTAACAGGAAAATATGATTCRTTTACCTTTTCATTTGATTTTAAAAAACGGTTTTCCTTTGTGAATAATAGCATAAGGCTAGAAATGGAGTGATCTTTGAATGTCTCTTTTATCAGAAGATCGAAAACAGTATATTCTCGTTCAGCTGGATACCTTCGGGAAGGTGCAGGTCATTTCGCTAGCGGAACAGCTTCAGGTTTCTCTTGAAACGATTAGACGTGATCTGTTTGTGCTGGAGGAGGAAGGAAAGCTTAAACGTGTATATGGCGGAGCTGTAAAGGTGCAATATGAGAAAGGCGAGCCACCCTATCAGCAGCGTCAAATTCTTAATCTTGAAGCTAAACAGGTTATTGGGCAGCGAGCGGTAGATCTGATCAATGACGGGAACACAATTTATATGGATACCGGTACAACGATTCATGAAATGGCACGAGCTCTGCGAGGCAAAAAAAGGATAACGGTTATTACCAACTCCTTAACGGTAGCGAATCTTCTAACGGAATCATTAACGCAAGGATTGTTTAACGGACGAGTCATTATTTTGGGAGGCGAAATCTCGCCAGAGCAGCAGTCAGTCAGCGGTCATATATCACAGGAAATACTTAAAAACTTTTACGTGGACAGAGCTTTTGTTTCCGTAGGCGGTATTTCAATCGAGACAGGAATTAGCGATTACGATATGAATGATTCCGTTATTTCAAAAATGATTATATTGAAGGCGAAGGAAGTGATCGTGTTAGCGGATCACAGCAAGATTAGTATACAAGCATTTTGCCATATTGCACCTTTAGAATCGATTGATGTTGTCGTATGCGAGAAGGACCATCCTGAAGCATGGGCACAAGAGCTCGAAATAAAAGGCATTACTTGGATAAACGCAAGTCAAATCAATTAAGCGAGAAGAATCGGACGCAGCTCCGGTTCTTCTTTTTTATTTTGCGAACATGATTAGCTTAAAATAATAGGTACGGCTGGATTTTCGGCTTGAAATTGAACAATCATACAACAAACAACAACATCGGGCTTAATGATACCTTATTATTACGAAAATACCACGATAACAATCTTTAACTACACTATAAATATCACAACAACAGTAATAAGTGCTTCATTAATTACTCATTAGAGAAATTTTGAAATTAGAAGAATAGGAGAATGGTTTATGACTTGTCAAACTTTTCCGCTCATTTGCGCCCATACAGGGAGCGGTGCTGCACCGGATAACACAAGGGCTTCCTTTCTGGAGAGCATAGCTATGCGTGCAGACGTGGCAGAAGTTGATCTTAGGGTGACAGAGGACGGTAAGGTGGTATTGCTTCATGACCATAGCCCGCTGCTTGCCGAATTGACATTTGAGCAATTGAACCGGCCGGAAAACCGCGTAAAGCTCAGCCCTGTTTACGAAAGCCACACCATTACGACACTCGATGAAGTTCTAGGCTTGGCAAGAGAATACGGTATAAAGCTCAATTTGGATATCAAAACAAATGCGGTAATTGAACCAGCGATTAAGAGTATAAGGAATTTTGAAATGGAGGAGCTTGTATTCATTACAGGGTGCTCGGACGAAATTACGAACCGCCACCGGGGAATTAAGGTTCTTTATAACACGCCGGATGTACTTACTGAACAAGAGGAACTCGACTATATCGGATGGGTACGAATCGTTTGCGAATGGGCAAATGTAGGCGGATATTACGGCTTAAACCTGAATTACCGAACTTGCCGCAGCGAATTGGTGGAATATGCACATAGGCTGGGTTTGGCAGTGTGGGTCTATACCGTTGATGATAGGGAATCTCTTATCGAGATGATTCATTTAGGTGTCGAYGAAATAACGACAAACGAGGTTAATCTGCTGAAACAATTAAAGCTGGAAACAGGTTAATTCAAAAATGATTACGAAGGGAGAAGCCCTCATTGCAAACCAAAGTGGCTTTAGTACCAGCTGGAAATCGAAAAAAACAGCGTCTTGTTTATTTGTTGAAAAAAATATGGTTATACCGCTATTTGTATTTCATGCTTCTGCCTTGTCTAGCTTCCTTCATTATTTTTTCCTATATCCCAATGGGTGGGTTGCTTCTAGCGTTTAAGGAATTCAAATTTAATCAAACCATACTTGAGAGTCCGTGGGTCGGCTTCGAATATTTCGCAAAGTTTTTCAACGATGTTCAAAGTATGACGCTGATCAAAAACACACTCATCATCAGCTCAATGAAGCTATTTCTCGGTTTGCCGTTCCCGATTTTACTTGCGCTAATGTTCAATGAAATTAAAAACCGTGCCTTTAAAAACATCGCCCAGAGTATCTCGTATTTACCGCATTTTATGTCATGGGTCATCGTTATTGGTTTAGTACAAAGAACATTGGCGCCGGATACTGGTTTGCTTAATGAAGCGATCACCTATTTTGGGGGAGACGGCAGCACATTCTTTATGAATGAAGCCAAATATTTTTATCAAATCATGTTCGGCAGCCACATATGGAAAACAATCGGCTGGGATTCCATCATCTATTTGGCAGCCATCGCTGGAATTAATCAAGACATGTATGAAGCGGCCAAAATTGACGGGGCAAGCAAATGGGCGGAAATATGGCATATAACCCTCCCGTCGATTCGTCCGACCATTCTCATCGTGTTTATTCTATCGCTTGGAAGCATTTTGTCTGCGGGATTCGACCAGCTATATTTGCTCAAAATGCCAGGAAACAGTGATTTGGTAGATATTCTGGATACGTATGTGATCCGCGTGGGCTTGCAGCAAGGCCAATACGGATATGCAACGGCAGTCGGTATGATGCAAGGTGTTATCGCTTTAGTTCTTGTAGTCACTGCCAATCGTTTTGCACGAAAAGTGTCCGGCACTTCGGTTTGGTAACTTGTTCGATAGAAGCATTTTTCCTTGAAGAGAGACGCTTAACCGCGTTTTTCCATATAAATTAAAAAGAGAAGGTAGGAATGGAGATATCATGTTTAAGAACAAAAATTGGGCAAGACTGTTGACGGTTCCGATTATAGCTTCCTTGTTAATTACTGGCTGCGCGGCCAAAGAAACAAATTCAACAAATTCAGGGAACAAGCAGGAAGGCGTCAAAGATAACAAAGATAAACCTGCGACTTGGATTGCCGACCGCAAAATTAAAGGCTTAATCTTTATGGGGGCAGACGATTTTACGGAAGAGATGAACCCGGAAATATTAAAACAAATTAAAGAGAAAACGGGAATTGATTATCAAATTAATATTATGCCGGCCAATCGTTCGCTCGACGGCTTGATTGCTGGACTTGCTTCGGGTGACTTGCCTGACTTTATCGGATTTTATTTGAATCATAGCGGTCGACCAGAAATGCCGGTTGTACTAAAAGCAGCTCGTGAAGGCATGTTCACGGATTTGACTCCGTTTATGAAGGATACGAAAGTATACAGCAAGTATCTAGAAGATGGCTATCTGCCGCTTGATACAAAAAACGGCGTCATGTTCCGTCCAGAGTTTAACGGCTCAGCCTATTTCATGCACATGAATATTTCGAGAGAAACAGGCTATGAAACGCGGAAAATGTTAGGCGGACCATTTATTCGCAAGGATATTGCCGAAGCGCTTAATATCGATCCAAAAACGATTACAACATCCGAGAAGTTGTATGAGGCGGCACAAAAAATTAAAGCTGGAAATTTTAAAGACAACAATGGAAAAGACATTGCCAGCGTTATTGGCCCAAGATACTGGGGTGGAACAGAAGTTAAAGCGTTGTATAGTGACTTGACTGTAAATGTGAACCAAACCTTTGTACGGAATAAGGAAGGTAAAATTGTACACGAGAGTCAAACGGAGTACCCGCTCAAGCGTGTAGCGTTTGTTCAAAAGCTGCTGAAAGAAAAACTAATGAATCCTGAGTTTTATACGATGGAAGAAAATCGTGCAACAGAAGGCATTTTGAACGGCTCCTTCGCGATCATTGCTGATATGCATAACTATCTTGAATTTAATAAGGACGTGCATTACTTGCCGATTGGTCCGTTAAATGAAGCGGACAAGCCTTACCAGATGAAGCTTAGCTATAAAACGGCTGGCGGCGCTTGGGCGATTCCATCTTCAACCAAAAATCCCGAAGATATCGTCAAATTCGCCGACTTCTTGGCGAGCCGCGAAGGCAAGCTGCTCTGGCAATACGGAATTGAAGGAAGAGACTACACACTTGATGATAAGGGCAACCCGATTGTGAAAAATGAAGTATTGGAATTGAAAGATAAAGATTCTAAAGCCGCGAAAGCGCTTGGGTTTGCTGGCGTAGGCAACTATTGGGGCGAAATTCTTGGCAATACAGATGTTGATCGTATAGCGGATTTTGGTGAAACAGAATACGGTAATGCTGCCAAACCTAATATCAATGAGGGACCGCTCAAGATTGCTGAGTATTGGGAGTGGGATAAAAAAAGAGCGAATGCAATAATCTCAGATACGTATGCTCCAACGGCTTTCCTTGGCGAGTTTGCGAAGGAAACGGAATTAAAAGCTGCACTTGATAATTATGACGAAAGCCTCAAACGTGCTTATTATGCTAAAAGCCAGGATCAAGTAACGAAAATATTGGAGTCAGCATCTGAACAATTAAAAGCTGCAGGCTTGGATGATTACTTAGCATTGCTTGAGAAAAAAGATAGCGATCCAAATACAAAAGTAGAACTATAACATTCATTAAAGCTGCTGGTGGTCTGTTTCATTCGTACATGAAATGTACTGCGATGAGACGGACCACTAACGCTAAGGACATGCTTCCGAGGCTGTTTTGCTTCGCAAATGTTGAAGGAGTGCAAATAACGTGGATAAACCATTTTATAAGATTTCTACAGGAGAAAAATTAATTCAGATTGCYATCTATGTATTGATCATTCTTTTATGTTTATCTATCATTCTTCCGTTTCTGAACATCTTTGCTTTGTCCTTTAATTCAGGTAAAGATGCGGAAAGAGGAGGCATCTATTTGTGGCCGAGATTATGGTCTATTGAAAACTATAAGGAAGTTTTCTCATCCTCCAATATTGTAAGTGCATTCGGCATTTCGATGTTCCGAACGATTGTCGGGACATTAGCGAGCGTCTTTTTGACGGCGATGGCAGCTTATGCATTAAAGAGAAAAGCGATGCCAGGCGTTCGATTTTTTACCATGCTTATTTTTTTCACCATGTTGTTTAGCGGCGGCATCATTCCATACTATTTGCTGCTCAAAGACTTGCATTTGACGAATACAATCTGGGTTTATATCATTCCGGGATTGTATAGTGCATGGAATTTAATAATTATGCGGACTTTCTTCCAAGAGATCAGTCCGAGCCTCGAAGAATCTGCAAGAATTGATGGATATAATGATTTTTCAATTTTCATGAAGGTGATCATGCCGCTCAGCAGGCCGGTTGTGGCTGTCATCGCGTTATTTAACGCAGTGGGGCATTGGAATGATTGGTTTACAGGTGCCTTCTATGTTCGAGAGAGCAATCTGCGGCCTTTATCGACATTGCTGCAGGAAATGCTGACCCGGGCAGATGCGCTTCGAAATACGCTCGAGCAAGCGGCTGGATCGACGCAATATGAAATGCTGGACAAAATTCAGGTGACAGGAAACTCGCTGAAAATGGCGACAATTATTATCGTCATCACACCGATTATTATGATTTATCCATTTATTCAGAAGTATTTTGCCAAAGGCGTTATGATCGGTTCGGTCAAAGAATAAGGCAGGAACGGAGGAACATAGTGAATGACACAAATAATCATTTCAAATCCTTATGATAAACAAGAGGGCATGTGGCTGAAAGGGAGCTTCCATAACCATACAACAAATAGTGCTTGCGGCTCTCAAACGCTTGAGACAGTTTACCGGATGTATGGGCAATACGATTTCCTCGGTATTTCCGACCATGATTACATTACCGTTCATGAAGGGAAGCGTTCAATCACGACTGTATTCGAAGCGATGGAGGTTAGCAGTCCGCAAAGGCATATGCTTCTCATTAACCCTCCGCGCTCGATGATGGACAACTATTCAAACGAGTTTTCGGTAGAAAGGTATCAGCAGTTTTCTGACCTTTGCACGAAGCAAGGGGGAATGAGCGTACTCTTACATCCGAATCGTTATTATTCGCAGTATTGGCCGATTGAAGATATGCTCGCGATGCCTTGCTACACCGGAATCGAGATCGTAAATGGCGAAGGAAATCCAGCGTTCGACATTGCGTTCGACAAATGGGATGCGCTGCTCTCAGCTGGGCGAAAAGTATGGGGGTTTGGCGGAGACGATTTTCATGTATATGGGCAAGAGAAACGAACTTGGAATATGGTGCTTGCAGAGCAAAACACCAATGAGAGTATTACTTCAGCGATGAAATCCGGAAGCTTCTATGTTTCCACAGGCTATGGGTTTGAGTCGATTCAAGCAGCGGATGGGACGATTGAGTTTAAGCTGCTTGCGAGTGAAGGATTGGACCGGATGTACAAATACGCAACCTTGTTTGGCAAAGACGGAAATGTACTATACGAGACTTCTGGTCGTTTCAATAGCGTTAGTTACAAGTGTCGTGGTGATGAAGGTTACGTAAGGGCGGCAGTTTATTTGGAAGGCGGTTTTGGCGCATTCTCTCAACCCCTATTTGTTGGATAGGGTGTACTCTCAAACATGATAACAGTAGTCTGACGATAACAGCAGGGTAGTACACGAACAGGAAGAATGTGAATTTGAATGAGTAAACAGGTTGATCCGCGCCAAAAGAGCATCATCTCGATAACATGGCCTATCTTTATTGAAGCTTTATTTGGGATGCTGATTGGAACGGTCGATACGATGATGCTAAGCAGCTACTCTGATGGAGCAGTGGCAGCGGTTGGGATAGCTAATCAGATTTTAGTTGTAGTGGGCTTGATGTTTGGATTTGTTACGGTAGGTACAAGTGTCATTCTCAATCAATGGCTCGGCGCAGGCAACTTGCATGGCGCTGATCGAATCGGGAGAACGGCGCTTACTTTGAATGTCATGCTCGGTTTAATAGCTAGCGTAGGATTGATTGTCTATGCCGACGTGTTTTTAGCGCTTTTTAAAGTGCCCGAGGATGTGATGGCAGAAGGAGTCAGCTATCTATCAATTGTTGGCAGCTCCGTCTTCATCACAGCAATAAGCATGACGTTAGGTACTATTTTACGATGCCGCGGTATTGTGAAAGAAATGATGTTCATCGCATTGGGGATTAATGTACTTCATATTACCTTGAATTATCTGGTGCTGATGGAGCCCTTCGGCTTACCTAATTTAGGTGTAGAAGGAGTAGCAGCATCTACATGGATAACCCGTGCCATAGGGATGACCGCTTATTTGATTTTATGTATTCGAAGCTTGGAGTATAAGGTTGGCTTGATTAGTCCATTTAAGTTTCAAAGAAAAAATATTGGCCTTATATTTAAACTAGGTATTCCTTCGGCAGGTGAGCATGTTTCTTATAATCTTTCACAGGTTGTAATCACATATTTAGTCACGCTGATCGGTACGACAGCGTTAACGACAAAAATTTATTCGCAGAGCATAACTTCTTTTGTTTTTGTTTTTTCAATGGCAATAGGTCAAGGAACGCAAATTATTGTTGGACATCTGATTGGAGCCCATCAGAAGGATGATGCTTATCGATCCAGTATGCAAAGTTTGAAGCTGGCGTTCGTCATTTCTCTTGCGCTTGGTATTTGTATCTATAGCTTCTCAGCTCTATTGCTCAGCCTCTTTACTAATGATGCGGAAATTATATTGTTAGGCAAGCAGCTCATGTTGTTATCGATTATGCTGGAGCCGGCTCGGGCTTGCAACATGGTGCTTATCAGTTGTCTAAATGCGGCTGGAGATGTGAAATTTCCAGTTGCTGCCGGGTTAGTATCCATGTGGGGGATTAGTGTGCCGCTGGCATACGTGTTCGGGATTGTGTTCGACATGGGGTTGGTAGGAATATGGCTGGCCTTTTCAATCGATGAATGGATAAGAGCTTTACTGATGCTCTACAGATGGAGGAGACGTTCTTGGCAAAAGGTCGATATTTTGGCGAAACTTGCTTAACTAGAAAGAGTAACTGTATGAAAATACGGATACTCTTTTTTTGTGTTTAAACCGTTATATTTTGAAAATATGATTGGAAATTCATCTATTTTAATTACAAAAAAACCAGCACTTTTGACAAAAATCATGTAGTGAACAGCTAAATAAATAATAATATTGAAGAAAAATGAAAGTATTCTAATAAACCAATTGCAGGATTATGGTAAAAAAAATCGAATTTAACGATACTATAAGGTTTATTGACATGCCGAGTTCTGTATATCGGAAACGGGGGAACCACCCAGGGTGAATTGCTTAATGTATGTTTTTAAGCATAGGGATCTTCAACCGAACCCATAAGCTAACCTCGTAGGCACCGAAGGGAGAAGTTGTTTTGAAGAAGGGTTTTATTTTATTGTTATCCTGCTTGCTGCTGCTTACTGGAGGAGGAAGCGTGCTTGCAGATAAGTCGGCCAAGTCTGTGCTTACGGATTCCATAAGCGAGGTTGTTGGAACTCCTTATAAATGGGGAGGCACAACGAGCAAAGGGTTTGACTGCTCGGGTTTTATTCTGCATATCTTTAATCAATTTGATGTAAAGCTGCCTAGAACATCGCAATCGCAATCAGACACAGGCACAGAGGTTAATAAAGATGAACTACGCGTGGGTGATCTTGTGTTCTTCAACACAAGCGGCAAAGGCGTTTCTCATGCGGGCATTTACATTGGGGATGGGAAATTTGCTCATTCTTCTACAAGCAAAGGGGTTACAATTACAAACCTTAACGATTCTTATTATGCAAAACGTTATGTAACAGCAAGGCGTGTCGTAACGGAAGATACATTTGCTGCGATGATGGAGTCTAAATAAAGCGTAATGATTTTAAAAACCACCTTACGAGGTGGTTTTTTTTATGTAACCATTTATTAAGTATTTGTTAAAGGGTTGTAAGCCAATAATTCGCAAGCTTACAATGTAAATAACATGAGTAATGGAATGAGGCTATAGGATTGAAAAGAGGAACAATCGCATCTTTAGTAGAGGTACTAGCTGTATCAACTAAACTAGGACTTACCTCATTTGGGGGTCCGATAGCCCATCTGGGTTATTTTCACAATGAGTATATTCGTCGCCGCAAATGGATGGATGAACGAAGTTATGCAGACCTCGTTGCTTTATGTCAGTTTCTACCCGGGCCAGCCAGCAGTCAAGTTGGGATCGGTATAGGGATAGTTAGGGCTGGGTTATTGGGCGGACTAGTGGCTTGGTTAGGATTCA
Source organism: Paenibacillus sp. TAF43_2 (assembly GCF_052113545.1). Classification (NCBI taxonomy): domain Bacteria; kingdom Bacillati; phylum Bacillota; class Bacilli; order Caryophanales; family Paenibacillaceae; genus Paenibacillus; species Paenibacillus sp. TAF43_2. Next base: position 1,808 of record NZ_JBFRDK010000144.1, on the reverse strand, counting down.
CACTGCCATCGATCATTGCATTAGTTGCCTTTGCTTTTTTGCTGCAAGGATTTGATCTTGGAAACACAGGCTGGATTCATGGATTGAAAATTGTAGCGGTTGCCATCGTTGCTCATGCCATTCTAGGGATGGGACAGAAACTAACACCGGATCGAAACAGAGCTACGATAGCAGTCATCGCTGCTGCGGCAACGTTATATTGGCAAACGGTCTATAGTCAAGTGATCATTATTGCTGCAGCAGGGCTGATCGGGGTATGGTTATATCATAAGAAAACAGTCGAGGGTACTCCTGATTTGAACATTCGGATTAGCCGTTCCCTTGCAATCTCCTGCCTCGTTATATTTCTCACGCTGCTTATTGTTTTGCCATTTCTAAGGCAATGGGGAAATATGGAATGGATAGCGATGTTCGATAGCTATTATCGTGCAGGCTCATTGGTGTTTGGAGGCGGACATGTTGTGCTGCCGCTGCTTGAGAATGAAGTTGTCTTTACCGGGTGGGTTAATGAATCGGATTTTTTAGCAGGTTATAGCGCTGCGCAGGCTGTGCCTGGTCCACTTTTTACATTCGCTAGTTATCTTGGTACTCTTTCTGGTGGATTAACTGGAGCCATTGTTGCAACTACAGCAATTTTTTTGCCGGCATTTCTTCTCGTTGCTGGAACATTGCCGTTTTGGAATGTGTTGCGAAATAACTCAAAAATCCAAGGTGCATTAGTTGGCATTAACGCCGCTGTAGTTGGCATATTGCTTGCTGCACTGTATGATCCGCTTTGGACTAGCGCGATAGTAGAGTCCGGTGATTTTATTTTGGCTGCCGTATTGTTTATTATGCTTGTTTTTTGGAAGCTACCACCTTGGATGATTGTTGTGGCTGGCGCATTAGGCGGAATGGTCCTTGAACTTATTTAATAATTAATCAATAGATAAAAACCTCTAATCCGCGATAACGGATTAGAGGTTTTTTATTTGAATTAATCTGTCTACATGACGGATTTTGCAGCAATGCTCAATTGCTCTTTAATGAGGTCAGCGGTGAGTTGTCCGGATAAAGTGACCATCGGGACGCCGCCACCGGGGTGCGTTGATCCGCCAACGAAATAAAGATTATCGAGCAGCTTGCTTTTGCTTGGAATTTTGAAGCCGCCGTTAAGCTTGCGGTCCGTTACAATGCCGTAGATGGAACCGCCATTAGAACCATAAAGCTGCTGGATATCATCTGGAGTGAAGGTATATTCAAACTCAATATGCTGTCTCAGCGCCGTTAGTCCCATACGTTCGAGCTTATTCAGAACTAGGTCTCTGTAAGCCGCCTTCTGTGACTCGAAGCTTTCACCAGGTTTGAGCGGCGGCACATGAGTAAGCACAAATAGATTTTCTTTGCCCTGCGGCGCCTGTCCTGGATCGGTTTTGCTTGAAACCCCGATGTACACTGTTGGATCATCTGTAGGTTTGCCTTCGACAAATATATCGTTGAACTCTTTATCTGGATCTTCAGAGAAGAAGAAATTATGGTGCAGAAGCTGATCATACACTTTATCCACGCCAAGAAGCAGCACAAGTCCTGATACAGTAGGCTCGTATTTTGCTAAATCCTTTACGCGGTCGGCCGATTTCGGATGATGCTGCAGCAGTGTCTGATGCGCTGGAATTGCCTCAAGATTAGACACAATCAGATCAGCTTCTATTACGCTGCCATCTTCTAAAGTTACCCCTGTTGCGTTTTGGCCGACTGTATTCATTTGAGCAACTGGAGCTGAAGTGCGAACCTCCACACCGAGCTCATCAAGCAGCTTAAGCATACCC